>CAZZGS010000019.1:898-19309 GCA_964653845.1 uncultured Bryobacter sp. | reverse complement strand
CGATTTGGGGATATCGTTTTCGGGGCATGTTCCGGCGGATGTGGGCATCCTGCATGCGCTTGAGCAAAAGCAGGAGACGGTAGATCACCTTGATGGCTACATTGAGTATCTGGACAAGATGGGCTCACCGATCACCGATGCACAATTAGTGGATATCGCGAAGAAGACGAAGGAGGCGGGAGCGTGGGTGGTGCCAACGATGGTGCTTTGGGAGACGATTATCGGCGCACCGGATGCGGCTACGCTGCGGGCCTTTCCGGAATTGAAGTACATGCCTCGTGACATTGTGAAGCAATGGACTGAGGCTTTTGACGGGCGGCAATCAACGCCGCAGTTTTCTCGCGCAAAGGCTCAACGGATTGCAACGGATCGCAAGCGATTGCTGAAGGTGATGGATGCGCAAGGAGTGAAGATTCTGCTGGGGACCGATTCGCCGCAGCAGTTTAGTGTTCCGGGTTTTTCGATACACCGGGAGTTGAAGTCGATGGCCGAGTCGGGGATGAAGCCATATGAAATCTTACGGTCTGGGACAGCCAGGGTTGGGGAGTATTTAAAGGCAAAGGATTCATTTGGAACGATCGCGGTGGGCCAGCGCGGAGATGCGGTGTTGCTGAATGCCAATCCACTTGAGGATGTGGGGAATTATTCGCGGATCGCGGGAGTGCTGGTGCGAGGGAAGTGGATGGCTGGTGCAGAGATCGAGGCGGGTCTCGCTCGGATTGCGGCACGAAACGCGCGCTAGTGGTGGATTGATACCATTACAGGACATGTTGGTGAATCGAACAGTTCTCCTCTTGGTGGCCGTTGGTGGCCTTCTCTTGGGGCAAGAGCACAGTTATACGCAAGGTGACATCGCCGCTGGCGGGCAGTTCTATCGGATGAATTGCGTCGGATGCCATGGCGGTGACGGTGCTGCGGTGTCTGGGATTGATCTCGGACGCGGGAAGTTCAAGATCTCCAAAAATGACGAGGACCTGGTGAAAATCATTGTTAATGGTTTGCCTGGAACCGGGATGCCATCGACAAACTCGTCGACTGCCCGGGCGACCATGATTGTGGCCTATTTGCGCACTATGAATGAAGTAAAGGGCCGGCAGTCCATCGCGGCAGCGAGCGGAAATGCGGGCCGGGGCAAAAATCTGTTTGAAGTAAAAGGTGGCTGTATTGGGTGTCATCGAATTCTTGGCAGCGGAGGGCGCTCGGGGCCTGACCTGAGCGAGGTGGGGCATCTTTTGAGGCCGATTGATATTGAGACGGCCATCCTGGACGTAGATGCACAGTACCCGCTGGGGACGCGACCGGTGCGGGTGGTGCGCAAGTCCGGAGCGGTGTTGTCAGGATTGTTGGTAAATCAGGATACTTACAGTTTGCAGTTAGTGGATCAGGAGGGATCGTTGCGGTCGATTGACCGGAGCGAGGTGAAAGAGGAAGGGCCTACTCCATCGTGGATGCCTTCTTATCGCGGAAAGTTTGATGCCCAGGAATTGGCAGATCTGATCGCCTATCTGGCGAGACAAAAGGGTGTGCAATGAAGTCGAGATTATTTTTGCTGGTGCTGAGTGTTTGTGTTGGCCAAGGGCAGGTGAGTTGGGAACGCCTTAAGAATGCAGAGCGTGAGCCCCAGAATTGGTTGACACATTCGGGCACGAATCTGAGCCAGAGGCACAGCATGCTTGCGTCAATTCATCCCGGAAATATTAAGGACCTGGAGTTGAAGTGGGTCTTTCAGGCTTCTTCGTTTGAGAAGTTTGAGGCGACGCCGCTGGTGGTGGACGGGATCCTGTATACAGTGCAGGCTCCGAACGACATCGTGGCAATAGATGCAGCGACTGGGCGTATTTTCTGGACCTACAATTACACGCCATCGAAGGAAAGCAGGGTTTGTTGCGGCAGAATAAACCGGGGGTTGGCGATCCTTGGCGATTTGTTATTTATGGGCACGATTGATGGGCACCTGATTGCCGTCGATGCCAAGAGCGGGAAGCCAGTCTGGAATATCGCTGTGGATCGGCCAGAAGCCGGTTATTCGTTGACACATGCTCCGCTGATCATCAAGGACAAAGTGGTGATTGGAGTGGCGGGCGGAGAGTATGGAATTCGCGGCTATATTGCGGCCTACGATGCGAAGACAGGCAAGGAGACGTGGAGGTTTAATACCGTCCCCGGGCCTGGTGAGCCTGGCAATGAAACGTGGGCGGGGGATTCCTGGAAAACGGGCGGCGGGTCAATCTGGGTAACCGGATCCTATGACGCAGAGACGAACCTGACCTATTGGGGAGTTGGAAACCCGGGGCCGGATTGGAATGGCGATGGGCGCTTGGGCGACAACCTGTATTCCGATTGTGTGGTGGCGCTTGACGCCGATACAGGCAAGCTGAAGTGGCACTATCAGTTCACGCCACATGATGAGCTGGACTATGACTCAGTGCAAGTGCCCGTACTCGGGGACATTGATGTGCAAGGGAGGAAGAGGCAAGTCATCATGTGGGCCAACCGCAATGGGCTGTACTATGTGCTGGACCGGAAGACAGGTGAGTTCCTGGCAGGGAAGCCGTTCACCAAGGTGACCTGGATGGATGGGTTTGACGCGAAGGGCCGCCCGAAGAAGGTGGCCGGGATGGCACCTTCGAAGGAAGGCACGCTGATTTATCCGGGGGTGCAGGGGGCAACGAACTGGTATTCCCCTTCGTACAGCCCGAAGACCGGCCTCTTTTATGTATCAGCTTGGGACAACAGTTTTTCGTCTTTCGTGAAAGTCGCAGAGACTTACTCAGAGGGGCAAAAGTTTCTGGGGGGCTATCCGCGTTCGAGCTTTGGCTTGAGCCGGGGCGCACAGGCCAACATACGAAAGCGGGAGCAAGGACACGGGGCAGTCATGGCCGTGGATGCGGCGACGGGCGAGAAGAAATGGCAACTGGATTTTGTCGATGTGACCGATTCAGGGATCTTGACGACCACGACGGATCTGCTGTTTGCTGGCAATCGCGAAGAGCATTTTTATGCAATTCATGCGCGTACGGGTGCGGTATTGTGGCGTACTTCGCTGGGTGGTGCGATCGCTAGCGGGCCGATGACTTATGCCGTAAATGGGCAGCAGTATGTAGCCGTTTCGGCGGGTAATGGCCTATTTGTATTTGGCCTGCGGCGTTAGATTTTGGGCAGTGAGGCTGCGGCGGCAGCTTGGCCTACGCGGCGACTGGCTTCGTCTGGAAGACGGACATCAATGCTGAGGTTGGGAAAGTCCTTTGCCAGAACTTCGCTAGCGACGCGGAGGATGATGTCCCCCCCTTCGCCCGTCGTGACACGGCCCATCACGAGAACTGTACCGATGTCGTAGTAGTTGGCATAGTGGGCCAGAGCATAGCCGAAGTAGACACCGATGGTCTGATAAATCTTTTCGGTTCGCGGGTCTCCTTGCTTGTGAAGAGCCTGTACGTGTTCTAGACGCTCGGGGACTGCCATCTCAAGAGGGAACTCAAGGCCTGCTGGATAGAGCAGGCGATTGACGGCTTGCTGCGACAGGTATTGAACGCCGCAGCCACGGTCGTTAGACCATTCGTCGGGCGGAGCGAGCGGGTTCATGTCGATGGGGACGAAGGCGAGTTCGTCGAGCCAGGTGGTGATGTTCCCCGCCCCGTCGACGTAGCCCGCTGCCAGGCTACTGCCAAAGGCCAGACCGAGGACACGGTTGCGATTGAGGGACATGGAGCCAGCGAGCGCCGAGACTGCTCCGTCGTTAGCCACGACCACGGGGATGCCGCCGTATTCTTCACGGATGCGATGGTACATGGGAACGATGTCTCTGTCGAAAGCCTCGCGAGAGAGGCCACGAAAGAGAGAGGCGACTCGCGGCTCATTAGCGATGTAAACTCCAGCGGAGCTGACTCCAATGGCATCGACGCGAGGAAGCGTTGCAGCTGCTGTGGCGATGGCGTTGCGAATATGTTTGTTGTGGTAGGCAGGATCGGTTTGGGGTTTGGGGTCCCATTTGAACTCACCGGAGAAGGCGATGACGCCGTCTTGCTCTGCGTAGGCTTTGATGTCAGAGGCACCTTTGTCGATGGCTACGCGGCAGCCTCCAGCGTGGCGACCAAGAGGAAGAGTAACGTGGGAGGCCTTGGGAAAGCTTTGGCCGGGGCTGTGAATGATTTCACATGGGTGCCCATAGATCGTGGGCCCCATGACCTCCAGATCAAAGAGGCGATTGGCATCGTAGCGGTAGATGTAATTGCGAAGGAGCGAGACAAGATCTTCTGGTGCATCGATATGGATGCGGAAGCCACCGACGGCCCAGAGGAGGAATTTGACTTCACGCTCGAGGAAGCGCAGATTCACTGCAATATCGTCGCGGGAGATGTTGCGGTGGAAGACGTAGGTGGAGCCATCGCCTTGTTCAACAGCGATGCGTATGGGTTGCGAGTTGCCTTCGATGTGCTGGGCGAAGGCGCGCCAGGCGAGGGCAGAAGGGCGGAAGTCGGGATCGAGGCTTGGAGTGATTGAAGGGGCAACGAGTTGCATTTAGCGTTGGACTCCGGGAGCGTAGGCGCCCTCACGGAATGCGACACCCTGGGTGTGAGTAGGCTTGTGATCCAGCGAGATCTTGAAGCGGGTCAGCGAAGGAGCAAGGAAAGCAGCGGCATTCGTGGTGACGGCGGCTTCTACGACTTCGCGCGGGATGCCCCAGTGGATCGCAATGTTCATACATTCAATCAGGGAGGTGCATGAGCCACTGAGATCGTAAGAGCGGATTCGGCCGGATTCGTCCTTGCGGATCTCGAAGCTGTGGCCCCAGAGGCTTGCTGTCGTGCCGAGGGGTGCGCCGATGAGAGGACTCTCGTCGGAAACGAAGATTACTTTATCCGGGCCCTTGCTTTGACACATCAACTGGACTGCATAGGCGGGCACATGAACTGCGTCGGGGATGATCATCGACCAGGCACGGCGGTCGGTGAATTGGACGACCATGCGGAGGTCTTTGGCGGAGAGCTTGTCGCGGGTGGCCGCATTAAGGACGTGAGTGAATGAGGTAGCACCGGCAACGAGAGCAGCCTGGATGTCCTCAACAAAAGGGTTCATGTGGCCGAGACTGATGCTGACGCCATTGCTGGTGAGGTGGCGGATGGTGTCGAGTGCGCCGGGGCGCTCTGGGGCCATCGTGATGAAGCCGATGAAGCCGCTGGACCAGTCGATGAGTTTGTCGACAAAGGCGATAGTGGGGTCCTGACGGAGGGCGGGGTTGTGTGCGCCCATGCAGTCTGGAGAGAAGAAGGGGCCTTCGAGGTGGGGGGGAAGAATTCCCTGCCCCCAATCGAAGTCGCGGGCAGCGCGGAAGACGGGGAGATTCGACTGGTAAGCCTCGGGGCTAGAGGTGACCATGGTTGGGCAAAAGTAACCGTAGCCGAGGCTGTAGTAATAGCCGGCGACAGCTTCCAGTTGTGCCAGCGTTAGGCCGGGAGTGTCGAAGGCTACAAAACCTGACCAGGCTCCGTCGGTAAAAAGAGGGCCACCATTCGCCTGCAGCGAAAGGGGGTAAAGAATCTCACTCAAGTGTGTAAAGCTCCTGCGGGGAATCCCCAAATTCCACGATACAACTCTTGACTGCTGCTGAGGCTATTTTTGGCTTATGAATGGTGCCAGTTTTTGAAATGACTTGCGTGCGGCAGCGATGGGGTCGAAGCCAGCCTGGGCTTGGAGTTGCCGGCTGATCTCGACCAGCATCCAACCGCGGTAGTTTTTGGCCTTGAGCAGTTCGAAGTATTTCGTGTAGTTGGTTGTGCCATCGCCTGGTATGAGGAATTGCGGCTTGCCATCGACCAGACGGCCATCTTTAACGGTGATGAAGGACACGTGAGGCAAGAGCGTGTTGAGGGTCTTTTCAAGGTCGAGGTTGAGGAGCTGGAAATGGCTGTAGTCGTAGATTCCGCTGAGGGCGGTGCTTTTGACCTGATCGAGAAGCCAGATGAGTTTCTCAGGGGTATCAGATGCGCTGCCGATGTGAGACTTCACCGCCAGCTTGATGCCATTCTCTTCGGCAACGCGAGCCCAACCGGCCAGGCGAATAGCCATCTTCGCTTTTACTTGTTCCCATTCATCTGGCTTGCCGCCGAGGACGGTTTGCAGTAGTGGTGGATTCTTCGATGAGATGTCTAGTGCGAGTGCGGCAGCGATACGGATACGATCGAGTGTGCGAGCGTAGTCGGAATCGGAAACCAGAAGGTTGAAGTTCTCGATCAGGGAGGGGATTGGTAGTGGTTGCTCACGGATGCGGCGGCGGGCGGGGATATTAAGCTTGTAGGGTTCGCTGGGCCAGCCCTCCATGAGGCAGAGCTCGGCACCGTCGTAGCCGATCTGATGGATTTGTTCAAGGGCCTTGTCGACATCGAGACTTTGCATTCCGTAGGTACCGATGGCAAGCTGGATGGGTTTGGATTGGACGGCGAGTGCGAGGAATGTGCGGCGTTTCACTTTTGGCTTGCCTCGGCCAGCATCAACATGAACTCGCGCATGAAGAGATGGTTATCGTGCCAAGTGCGGCCGCTAACCAGGTTGCCATCGCGGACACAGCCTTCGTTTACGAACTGGCCACCGGAGAAGGTGACATCAAGTGCGCATTTGGCGACGGTAGCAACGCGACGGCCGCGGATGACATCGGCGGCGGCGATGATCTCGACTCCATGACAGACGCTGGCAACGGGTTTGTTTGTCGAGAAGAAATGACGAGTGATGGCAAGGAGGTGTTGATCGTAGCGGAGATATTCCGGAGCGCGGCCACCAGTGATAAAAAGGCCAATGTACTCTTCAGGATTGACGTCGGAGAAGGCGATATCCGCTGCCAGATGATAGCTGGGGCCTTCACGTGTGATGTCCCAGCCTGGTGGAATCTCGTGCATGACGAGATGGTACAGGCGCGCTTGTGGGCCAGCGACTACAACTTCGTAGCCAGCCTCTTTGATTCGGAAGAAGGGATAAAGAGTGTCCATCGCTTCTGCGGCATCGCCGATCACGATCAGGACTTTGCTCCGTTGGTTGGTCATGGATGATCTTCTTGTATCACGAAGATGGTCGGACTTCGCTTACGATACGGCCGTCTTCAAGCGTGATGGCTCTGTCGGCAATGGCACCGAAAGCAGTGTTGTGAGTGGTGAGCAGGATTGCCAGACCTTCTTCGGCCGAGAGGCGCTGAAAGAGAGCCATGATGGATTCGCCTGTCGCTTTATCCAGATTCCCGGTGGGCTCGTCGGCGACCAGAATCTTTGGATTCGAGATGAGGGCGCGAGCAATGGCCACACGCTGCATCTGCCCGCCGGAGAGTTCGCGGGGGAGGTGGGTGGCGCGGTCTGTGAGGCCTACGGCCGCGAGGATATTCGCAGTCTGGATTGGGTCGGGTTTTAACCCGAGAAACATAAGCGGTAGCTCGATGTTTTCGGTGACGGTGAGGGTGGGCAACAAGGAGAAGTTCTGGAAGACGAAGCCAAGGGTACCGCGGCGGACTTCGACCAATTGATCTTCGGTCAGACCATCCACGGATTTACCGTCAACTGTCAGTTTGCCTGCAGTAGGCGCGTCCAGACAAGAGAGCAGATTGATGAGTGTAGTCTTGCCGCAGCCGGAGGGCCCAAGGATCGAGACGATCTCACCGGCATGGATCTGGATGTCAACACCGTCGAGCGCTTTGACTGTTTCGCTACCGCGCTGGTAGTAACGTTTGAGGCCGCTAGCCTCGATGAGGATCTTGTTCATGTCAGTTGCCTTTATTGATTGCTTCAACAGGTCGCATGGAGGATGCCCGCCAGGCCGGATAGAGGCCGGCAAAGAAGCCCAAAATGACTGCGCCAAGAATAGCGTAGCCAATGATGGCGGGGGTGATTTGAACGATGGAACCCGAGACGCCCATATCGGCGATCGACTTGATGGCTTTCTCTACCAGGTTTGAGCCGATGACGGCCATGAGTGAGCCGACGATGCCACCGGCGAGACACATCATCACAGTTTCGAGCCAGATGAGTTGGAAGATCGAATCGCGCCGGGCACCGAGTGCCTTCATGATTCCGATCTCGGAGGTGCGCTCGTAGACGCTCATCAGGATCGTATTGATGACGCCGATGAAGGCAACGATGATGGCGATAACAGCAACGGCAGCGATCATTGTCTGGGCTGTGGCGACAAGGCCGACGAGAGTATTCTTGACCTGCTGTAGGCCGACCACCTGGACCTCAGGAAGCTTAAGCCAGCGGGTTTCGAAGTTCCTCATATTTGCGGCGTTGAACTGCTTTAGTTTGATGCCGAGGATTGTAAGCTGACCGGGCCGGCCGAAGTATTCGCGGGTGACCTCGAGAGGAAGAAAGACAGTGCCGTCGTCCTGGGTGCCTGTGCGATCAAGGATGCCAACGACTTTGAGTTCGTGCTGGACGGGTTCTGGCTTGCCAGCAGGAGTGATTGTGGCAAAGAAGGTATCGCCAACTTTGCGTTGCTCGTATTCGGCAGCCTCAAAGCCGAGGACAACTTCGTTCCTCGAGTCGGGCGAGAACCAGCGCCCACCATCAAAGCCTGGCCCGGATTTGAAGTTGATCCAGGGCTTCATCACTTTGTAGCTTGCTACTTCAACGCCGCTGACGATCAGAAAATTCTTTTCAGCGGAGTCTTCACGGATGCCACTACCCTGCTTTTGAGCTACGCCAACAAAGATGGGAGTGATGCTTTCGATCTCGGAATCATTGCGAACCTTGTCGTAGATCTCACCAGGCAGATAGAGCAGGCCAGTGCCACCTTTGAGCATCATGGTGGCCGCCTCATAGGGGCAACCCTTGGCCATGATCATGACTTGAAAGCCGAGCATGTCGATGCTTTTGTCGATGGCTCCGCGATAGCCGAGCATGAAGCCACCGAGAGAGACAGCGACGGTGACGGCTAGAGAGACTCCGGCTATGGTGAGGCCCGTGCGGACCATGCGGCGGCGGAGATTCTTGATCGCCAGGTTGAAATAGCGACTGAGGACGAAGGGATCGGGTTTGTAGTGGTTAGTCATAGTGCCTCACTTAAATTCAACAGCGGTCGCAGAAAGCTGGTAGCCATCACCGAAAGACACCAGTTGGCCTTCAATGCGGGCGGGACGGCCTTCACGCCGTGGAGCGTTCATCGCGATCTGTTCGATATCCACACGGAGTTGCTTGTCCCCCTCGTGAAAGAAGAAGAAGCAGCCCATGGCTTTGCACTGCTCGCGGATCTGCCCTTCAATGAGAACAGTCTTGTTGAGGTAGTCTTTGGGTCGCTCGATCAGATCCATTACGGCTGTCCTGGGGGCTCCAGTAAATGCGCCAAAAAGCGTTGGGAGTTGCATAGAGCGCCAGAGCAGAAATCCGCCGATGGCGAGAATGGCGACGCAGAGGGCAAGGATGGTTTTCATTGGGTTTCCTTATTACTGTTTGTTTTTAGTTGCGGCCTGCTGGGCGCGCTCAAAAAATGGCTCGAAGCGTTTGTCGTAGATGAAGTAGTCGAGCAAAATGAGGTTCTTGCGAAGACCGCGCAGCGAGGCGTTATAGTCGGCGAGGCCAGCTTGCTCGATAGCGGGTGGTTTGATGGCGGCAAGTTTGTCGGCTTTGACTCCCGGAGAGGCGATCGCGTAGTAATCGTGTTTGTAGAAGTCGGCGAGAGTGAGGCCGTTGAATTGGGCACGAAAGTCCTTGTTACGAAGCTGGCGTGCGGCTGGGCTTTCCAGACGCTGAAAGAAGAAGTTCTGGATCACAGCGGTGGTAGGGTCCGTAGAGAGGAAGACCTGGATCACGCCGCCTTTACCGGGAACGTTGACACCGTGGACGATTCCAACACGCGTTGAGCCCTCGAAGACACTGTAGACGGTGTATGGCGTCTCGTAGCTCTCGTAGATTGCGTCAAGGTCGCTGCCAAGGCGGGCTTTGAGGCCTTTGTAGAGTGCAGCACCCTCTTTGAGGCGTGGGAATTCCTTGAGCTCCTCTTTGAAGGTAGTCATTTTCGGGAACAGGTATTTCAGGTCTTCAGCCGGATTGCTGAGGGTGCAGCCGATGGCTGCGGCAAGAACCTGGGGAATCAAGAGGAGTAATGGAATCAGAAATCTCATAAGTTTGCCTTAGCGATAGAAATAGTATTGGAGTGCCACCACCGTGTGAGGTGGCAGTGGTTGGCTGCGCTCCAGGCGGCGCTCGACGTTGAGTTTGAGCCAGTGAAGATTTGAATTGCCGATGTCATTGCGGAAATACCAGGTAAGATCGGCAAGCAAGGATGCATCGGGGTTTAGGCCAGACTGATGGTGCCGGCGGTATTGCGTGGCGATGCCCCAGCGGCGGGAGGCATGGAGGTAGTCGGCCTGGTGAAGCTGCATGGTGAGCGATCTATGGGAATCACTGCCAGCACTGAGTTCGTGTGTAAGGGTAAAGAGGCCTGTAGGCACAGGGCGACGGTATCTTGCATCGATCCCAGTACGCCGGGTTTCGATGCGAGTGTGATCTTTCATGGCGAGGCGTTCGCCGCCAAGAACGGAGACGCCGGCTTCGAGGCCGTATTGGAAGCTGTACTTGTTCGCAAGGCTAATACGGACCGCCGCGAGGCCACGCTGGCCCTTGAAGGCGAGATCATAGCCGGAGCCGAGCAGGTAGTAGGCATCATAGTTGAGGTGTTTGTTGAGCGAGCCCCAGAGGCCGGTATACCAGTCCCGCTCGAAGCCGAAGTTCCGATCATTGGAGAGCTGCAGCACGGGGCCGTGGGTATCGGTTTGGAGGTTGAGCCCGAAGGGGACATAGAATCGACCAGCGCGGAGGTTAAAGCGCCCGACGTTACGGCTCCGCTGGCTGGCGCTGAAGACTGGATTGAAGAGGTTGTAGAGGTCGAGATAGGCATTGTGATATTCAAAGAACCAGCCCGGGCGGCGTTCGCCTTCCATCTCGTTCTGGACCGGATTGAAGCCGTCGCGGCGGACCATGCGACCCTGAAAGTTGAGGCTGGCAATCGTTGCAGTCGAGGTTGAAAACTTCTTGAGGACTTCAAAACCTAAGGACTGACGACTGGCGCCACGGCCAGATTCGTCTGTCGTGAATTGCGACATCCATTCTTTTCTGAAACCGAAATTATCAGTGAAGAAGGAACGCAGGCCTGCGGCTTTTGGAGATTCTGATTGAGGTTTTTCGTTGATATTTGCAAAAGGATCCTGTTGCGAGTTTGTCTGTTGTGCTGAACAGACAAAGACGGCAGCAAGAGCAATCCAGAGCATTGCAAAGTGCATGAACAATCTCCTGAACAAAGTGAAGCGAATGGAGAAAGAGATGTTGTCTAGACGAGAATCTGGCAGAAGGCGAGGTAGCGATAAAAAGGTGGCTTTGGGGGAGTAAAGCTGAAGCTTGGGGAGGTGGATTGGGTTGGGGCTGAGAGGATCGCAGAATGGGGCAAAGCAATGAGTATTGCGCTGAACTGCAGAGTTTGAGTAACCGGGGCTGGTACAACGTGGGTGTCAAGGTAAATGCAGCCGGGACGAGCGCAATCCATGGGTAGCGGGGCGGGCTTACGCGGACAGCAGGGATGCGAAGGATTTGCCGATGTGGTTCTGGATTCCGAGCAGGCACCGATAGGACTAAAGAACAGGATCGCTGTCACCATACTGGCTAG
Organism: uncultured Bryobacter sp.; assembly: GCA_964653845.1. Taxonomy (GTDB): domain Bacteria; phylum Acidobacteriota; class Terriglobia; order Bryobacterales; family Bryobacteraceae; genus Bryobacter. The sequence goes on along the minus strand of CAZZGS010000019.1, from coordinate 7,678 downwards.
GGCGAGATTGACTATAGTCTTCATCCTATTTCTATTAGAGCGCAAATTAGCTAAGGATCTGTTGTATGGGGCCGTGGCCATCTTCGACTAGATGGAAGAGACGTCCGAGGGCACGGTATTGCATCTTCTTGTGGTCGAGGCCGAGTTGTTTAAGGATGGTGGCGTGGAGGTCGCTGTAGTAATGAGGATTCTCGACGGCTTTGTAGCCATATTCGTCTGTCGCACCGTGGATGGTGCCGCCTTTGACGCCTCCGCCAGCAAGCCACGTGGAGTAGCCCTTGGGGTTGTGATCACGGCCGGTAGTATTTTGCGACCAGGGGCTGCGGCCGAATTCGCTGGTGAAGACGACGAGAGTGCGATTTAGCATTCCTCGTTGTTTGAGGTCACTGATTAGCCCAGCGATCGGTTTGTCGACCGCGCGGCAGAGGGGCTCGTGGGTCTTCATGTCGCCATGGGCATCCCAACTTCCGTTGCCGCCGCCAGCGTGGCAGATTTGAACGAAACGCACACCGTTCTCGACCAGGCGGCGGGCCATCAGGAGCTGGCGCCCGAATTCATCGGTTGGCTTTTCACCGATGCCGTAGAGATCGAGAATGTGTTTGGGTTCTTTCGCCAGATCGACCACAGCGGGAGCGCTAAGCTGCATGTTGGCGGCGAGTTCGTAGGACTTAATACGGGCTGCGATATCGGTGTTAAGGGCGTGCCGATCGCGGAATTCGCGATTCAGGTTTGCGAGCATCTCCATCTCTTTGTCTCTCGCGGCGGCGGAGCTGCTAGTAGGAGGATTGAGATTCGGTATGGGTGTCGGGCCGGGCTGGAAGGGCGTGGCTGAGTATGTGGCACCGAGATAGCCACCCGTGAGTTGGACCGGGGAGGAGGCGCGGCCTACATTGACAAAGGTGGGGAGATTCTTGTTGCCGGAGCCCAAGGCGTAAGAGACCCAGGCTCCAAAGCCTGGGTTATCGAAGGCGCGGCCACGATGGCCGGTTTGGGTTTCGATCACGGCCGGGAAGTGGTTGCCTTCCTGGCACCACATGGATCGAACAATGGCTAGTTCGTCGACGACACCGCCGACGCTCGGGAACCAGTCTGAGACGGGGATTCCGGATTGACCGTAGTTCTTAAAAGTTCGCAGGCAGGGTATGACTGGACGCTTCATCTCTGCGACGTTGTCGCCGAAGCCGATGGCGTCGATCAGCTTGCCGGCATGCTGGTTACCTTTGGGATCGAAGGTGTCGATGTGGCTGACGCCGCCACACATGAAGAGGAAGATGACGGCGTCGGCTTTTTTATCGCCGGGAAGCTTGGCGTCAAGCTTGCCATCTTCGGCCCAGAGAGCACCGATTGCGCCACCAAGGAGCGCTCCGATGGATTGATGAAAGAGATGCCGGCGCTGGATCATTGGACGTAAATGAACTCGTCGAGATTGAATAGCAGCCAGGCGAGGCTCTTGAGCCGTTTGGGATCATTTGCCAGATACGTGAGAGACTGATCTTTCTCTATAGGAGTGGGAGGCCGATTGAGGGCAATGCGATAACCGAGGTCAACTGCGGTGGGAAGATCTTCTTTGCTGAGTCGATCCGCAAACATATTGCTGGCCTTGTCGATCTCGGGGCTATTCATGAAGAAGAGTCCCTGAGGGGCAGTCACAGTTTGTGTGCGTATCGGGCAAGGGGCACGTCCATCATCGACATCAAAGGACTGCAGGAAATTAGGTACGATCTCACGATTGGTGGAGAAGCCGCGGATGATATAGGCACCACGACGGTTCATCTTGGGCGCTGGGATGGAAGTAGCTCCGCGTCTTGGAGTGCGGCTTTCGATGTCGAAAGAAGGGCCTCCCAATGTAGTATCCAGATTACTTGCTGCGGAAAGTATCGAATCCCAGATAGGCTCGGCCTCGAGGCGTTGGAGACGGAAGCTTGACAGATAGCGATTGGCGGGATCGATGGCAAGATTCTTCTCCATGAGCTTCTTGTCACCTGAGGAAGCGCGGCGGTAAGCATCGGAAGTCATGATGAGTTTGTGCATTTGCTTCATGCTGTAATTGCGAGCGATGAACTCGCTGGCAAGCCAGTCCAGAAGAGGAGGGTTCCCGGGGCGGCCACCCATGATGCCGAAGTCGCTCGAGGCTTTGTGGATGCCTTCGCCGAAGTGCCACTGCCAGAGACGGTTGATGGCGACACGGGCGAAGAGGGGATTGTCGTTGGACGTGAGCCAATCGGAGAAGGCTTCGACGCGGCCTTCGCGGAAATCAGGCTGGCCAGAGTAGAAGGGCCAACCAGGCTCGACAGGGTGATTCTTTTCGGGGCGTTCGGGGTCGCCACTGGTGAGAATGTAGCTTGGTTCGCGTTCGAGACCACGGTCGAGTTCTACTGTCCAGAAAGCAGGCAGGTCTTTGACCATTTCGCGCCTTGTTGGGCCGTTGACCTGGTTTAGCGTTTCACGCAAGGCTTTGTATGTCTTTTTGTCCGCCTCGGTCATGACCTCTTCGATCTTGTCGTTATCGATGCGAAGAACCGGAAAGTAATCGTCGGCAATTTTCTGTTCGGCTTTGGTGCGCAGCTTTTCATTTTTGTTGATAAAGAGTTGTACATCGGGAGGGAGGACGGCGACCCGATCGGCATAGAGCTTCTTGCGGTAAGGATCCGTCAAGGCTTGGATGGGAGCTTCTGCTTCTTGTCGCTTCTTTGTGAAAGCTTCGATCTGTTGGCCATAAAGAACAAGGTCGGCGGGTGCGGCCAGCGTTTGCTTCTTAATGACCAGTGGATCAAAGAGTGCCTTCATCGCGTAGAAGTCCTTTTGACGGACGGGGTCGTACATGTGGTCGTGGCACTTGGCACAACCAACAGTCATTCCCATAAAGGCGGTAGAGACGGTTTCAACGGCGGCAATTTGAAGTTCACCAAGATCTTTGCTGTCCCGGTTGACGGCACCGCGAGCGAGGAAGCCAAGAGCAAAGATGTCTTCAGGGCGACGTTCTAAAGGAAAGCGGCGTCCCACCGCAGCGAGGCTGGAACGTTCCGTAGTGCGATAACCGGTGAGTTGCGCGCGGACAAATTGGTCGTAAGGGAGATCGGCATTCACTGCGTTGATCACCCAGTCGCGCCAGTAGTGGATACCTGGAGCAGAGTACATGTTCTCTTCGGCGTCAGCGTAGCGGAGTACATCCAGCCAATGGCGGCCATAGCGGACGCCGTGCTGATCGCTGGCGAGAAGACGATCAATCAGTTTTTCGTACGCATCGGGAGAGGTGTCGCCAAGATAGGCTTCCTGCTCTGCCGGGGTGGGCGGGATGCCGATGAGATCGAGATAAACGCGACGGAGAAGCGTTCTGGGGTCTGCGAAGCCTAGGGGTTGGAGGCCCTTGGCTTTGTAATTTGCTTTGATAAAGGAATCAATCGGATTCACAGTTGTCGCAGGCGGAGTGGGCCGGACAAGGGGCTGGAGTGACCAAAGCCGCGGTCGTTTGGTCATCGGAGGCACCACAGGCATCTTGGGGGCGACCGTTGTCTTTTTCAGCGGCAGCTTTGGCTTCACCGGGTCTGCGGCAAAGAGCGTGAAGAGAGTGAGGGCGAGGGCCAAAGATTTTGTAAAGATAGACACCTACTTAAATATTACAGGGGGCGAAGATCGATCACAGCTGCAGAGACCATTTCGAGGATTCGTCTCACGCCATCATCAACGCCGATGGGGCCATCGCTGAATTGGCTGCGAGGAGCAGGCTTCCAGGCGTCGCGTGATCCATCATATGGATAGTCTTGCTTGAGGCCAGTGCGGGCGGGATCGTATTGCGAATCATCCCCAGCCATCTTGTAGATGACCATGTCGAGCGAAGGGATCACGATTACGCCAAAGCCGCCGCCACCTGATTTGAAGTAAGCATCTTTGGGTGCGCCAGCCAGATGGCCATCGGCATTGTTTTCAAACATGAGGCTGAACGGAGCGTGGGTGTTCCATTTGGTGGGTTTCGAACAAAGCTCAATGTAGTCGGCAGAAACGATCTGCTGGTTTTGCCAGCGACCTTTCTTTAGCAGCATGTAAAGGAAGCGCAGGTGATCTGTAGCCCGGACAGCGATGTCGCCGCCTCCAGGAGCATGCGGAAGAACGACATCGCCACGGCGACGCGCCCAGGCCCATTGGCCCCAACCGAGCGGCTTGGCAATTCGAAGATCAATATAGTCCTGCATCTCCATACCGGCGAGTTTCCGCAGGACCATCGAGGCGACATGAGGAGAGGCCGAGGAGTAAGAGTAACCCCCGCCGGGCTTGGTCCAGAGCGGGGTGCGCAGGGCGGCCAGATCCTGATCGAGAGCCTGGGCTGGAGGAGGGACCGGATTGAGCTTCACCGTGGGGAAGCCGTTTACGAACCCTGGATTGGACCCCTCCCCATGAAAGCCGGAAGACATGGAGAGCAGTTGGCCGAGGGTGATCTCCGCCTTGGCTGGATCATCGAGCGGAAAGGCCTCGGGCAAGAAGTTTTCATTGAAGACTTTGGTGTCGAGACCCTGGGGAATAGCGGATATCTTTTCGGCCAACATGGTGCCTGAAGCGATGCTGGTGTAGGCTTTGCCGACAGAGGCTGAGGCGGGGTTGGCATCACGATGACCGCGGCCATAGTAGCGCTCATAGACAAGCCAACCATGCCGCACTACAAGGAGGCCTCCATGCTGGCTTGACCGTGAGGCATATTCAAAGGCCTGGTCGAGCTTCTTCAGATCCATGCCTGCCTTCTTGCGCAGGGCTGCAGCATCTTTGAGAGTGCGCCAGCCACCGGCGTTATCGGGCTTGGGGAAGTAGTCTTCGGCAGCGAGAGAGACGGCACAGATAAGGGAAAGAGCTTGCAGGATTCGCACCTTCAAAGCTTATGTGAATCTCGCTAAGGTGGAGTAATGAATCGACGAGCGATGCTGGCGATGCCATGGGCACTGGACCTGGATGCAGCCGAGAGTGCACCACCGGCCAGAGATACCGACTATGTGATGGTGCATATCGATACCGAGACAACCGGGTTGCAGGCCGGCTATCACGAGCTAATCGATATTGGAGTTGTTTACACGGACAGGATGGGTAAGGAGTTGGGCCGTTGGTATAAGCGCCTGATGCCACTGCACCCTGAGCGCGTGGACCCAGGGGCACAGAAGGTGAATGGCTTCGATGCAGCATTGTGGAAGCGTGAAGGGGCCTGGGCACCAGAAAAGGCTCTCGCCGATTGGATCGCTTATGAAGAGAAGACATTTGGGAAGCGGCCCAGACTTCGAGTTGCATACAACTGCGGCTTTGATAAGAGCTTTCTGGATGCGCTCTACCGGCAATGTGGACGGGAGTGGAGTGAGCACTATACGTATTTCTGGTTTGATTTACCTTCAATGGCGTGGGCATTGGGCTACCGGCAGATTCGAGGGCCATGGGTGACCGAAGCTCTGGGAGTTCCCGATGAGCCCCATGGCGGAATCGTTCATACTGGCCTGACGGGAGCAGAGGTGAATGTCCGGATCTACAGAAAGTTGATGGAGAAGGTAAAGGCATGATGCGTTCCATTGTTTTGTTGGCACTGGCAGTTTGCTGTTTTGGGCAGAACCGGGAAGGATTTCTGAATGTCCCGGGCGGGCCGGTTTGGTATCAGATCCGAGGGACAGGGTCGGGGATTCCGTTGGTGGTTCTCCATGGAGGCCCGGGCGGTACTTCATGTGGATTCTCAGCCCTGGCTCCTTTGGGTGGGGAAAGGCCCATTGTGGTTTACGACCAATTGGGAGGTGGCCGAAGCGGGCGGCCGGCAGATCGCAACCTTTGGACCGTGGAACATTTTGTAGAAGAACTCGATCTCGTTCGCAAGCAGCTTGGACTCGAGAAGATCCATCTGATGGGGCACTCCTGGGGGGGATCACTTGCGACCGCCTATGTTTTGAGCAAGGGCACCAAGGGGATTGAATCGCTCATCTTGTCCAGCGCCCTGTTGAGCACACCGGACTGGATCCGCGATGCGGAAGAGTTGAAAAAGCAGTTGCCGCTTGAGGTGCAGAAGACCCTTCGCCGGCATGAGATGGCGGGAACCACAGATGATCCCGCTTATCGAATAGCAGAGCTTGAATACACACGGCGCTTTGTTCGCCGCAAGCCACGCGGAGGGCCAAATCCTGAATGCGCAGAATCGGTCGGCAACAGATTAATCTACGAGCAGATGTGGGGGCCGTCTGAATTTCATGCGACGGGGAGCCTGAAGAGCTTTGATGTGACGGCGAGGCTGAGTGAATTGCGGTTGCCCGTTTTGTTGGTGGTGGGGCAGTTTGATGAGGCCAGACCCGAGACGGCGGCTCGATATCAGAAGCTCATCCCGGGATCGAAGCTTGAGGTGATTCCGGGTGCGGCACATTCGCAGTTGGGGGACAATCCCGAAGCAACACTGGCGGCACTGCAATCCTTTCTGAACGGAGTCGAAAAGAGACGCCCACGGTAGAAAATTAAATTCTAAAGATTTGTGAAGGGAAAGCCCCCAGCGCTTCGCCATATCAAATGAGTATGAAAATTCTTCGCTTCACCTTCATCGCCACTTGTTTCTGTTTCCTGCTGGGAGCCCAGCAGCCGAGAATTTTGGTAGACCAAGGATATCTGAGCAAAAATCCCAAGGCCGGGGTGAAAGCTCACATCTGGGCGCAACAGAATACTGCCACCAGAGTATTTGCAGGATGGAGCGGCGATACGCAACATCTACTGGACCCGCTTGCTATTTACACAAGCTTGATTGTGCCGAATGCAGATGTGACGCTTAAGGCCAATTAC
>CAZZGS010000019.1:0-888 GCA_964653845.1 uncultured Bryobacter sp. | reverse complement strand
AGGCACGGGTGCAGGGCTCTTCACTGGCTCGGAATTTCTTGCCCTCCACCGGGATCTTGTAGCAGCGGGTTTCGGGGTGGCTTCCTTCGACTGCCTGAACCGCGAGACGGGGCGGTGGAACACAGCAGTTACCGGAGCAACTAACCCCGACATCGTTCGACTAAACGGTGTCATCGCGGCAATGCGAAGCCAGGGGCTCATCTCCGCTTCTCTGCCATTGCTGGCTTTCGGGCATTCCAATGGAGGATTCTTTTCTCACTTTTCGTCGATGGTGATGAATTGGGCAGCCGTATCGATCTCTGCGGTGCAGGGGTCTTCGCCAGCCAGCACTTCCTATAACGGCCCAGTCATTTGGTGGATGCCGAAGAACGACGATCACCCGCAGGTTGGGCTGGCTGGGGGCGTGGCGACTTCGGTAACTCGCTATGAAACCATCGCCAATCGAGGCCTTCATGCAAGGCATACGATTCAGGAAGCGATCCCATTGTATCCCGAGCGATTTACGCGCAGTCTCTATCTGACCATGGCTGATTCACTCGAAATATACGGGATCTTCAAGGCAAAAAGCTGGATTGACGAAAATGATTTTCTGGTGAAGAACCCGAACGAGATTGACTGGCGCCCGGCGTTGCCGGCCCGGTACACGGAGACGATGAAACTGGCAGCGAACTCTCAACTCGAGGGCACTCATATGACTCACGAGTTCGTGAATTTTACATCCCACATTACGATTGATACTTACCTGAGAGCATTGGGCAAGAGCCCGGCGGTGAGGCCGGTATCGGGGGCGAGCTTCACGGGAACGAGTCTCGCACCGAACTCAATCGCGACTATATTCACAGGGGGGATGGCGGCGGGTCTGCAGATTGCGACGAATGGGCCGCAAGC
>CAZZGS010000018.1:0-19316 GCA_964653845.1 uncultured Bryobacter sp. | reverse complement strand
CGACAGCGCACGCTGGGTGCCCAACCGCACGCTGAAGGGCTGGGACGACTACGGGATGATGCCGGAAAAGATGGAACTACCGGCACCCGGATTGCAGGGTGGGGCCGCAGCGCAGGGGAACTTCGATTTTGGTCCCACCAAGACCGGAGATGAAGAGATGCATGACTTCGGGACTGCCCAGTGGATCAATGGTCACTTGGGACGCAAGCAGCCGGCACCGATGTTTCTTGCGTTTGGAGTTACGCGGCCGCATCTACCCTGGTATGTACCAAAAAAGTACTTTGATATGTATCCACTAGAAGCAATAACTCTTCCGATTGTTCAAGAGGATGATCTTGCCGATGTTCCTCCGGCGGGCCGAAAGATGGCGTTGCAGAACCGCGATCACGAACGTATCACCAAAGCGGAGGGCTGGAAGAAGGCGGTGCAGGCCTACCTCGCGTCGATCACTTTTGCAGACGCGATGGTTGGGAAGGTGTTGAGAGCGCTCGAGACCGGACCTCATTCCCAGAACACGACCGTGATGCTGTGGAGTGACCACGGCTGGCATCTGGGTGAGAAATCGCACTGGCGAAAGTTCACATTATGGGAGAGATCTACCCGGAATGTGTTGATGGTAAAGGCACCTGGCGTTACGCAGGCGGGCGGGGTTTGTGACTCTGCCATCAGCATGATGAACTTGTATCCGACCCTGGTTGAACTGGAAGGATTAGGCAAGGCTGGTCCGCAAGATGGGGTTTCGATGATGCCGCTGTTGAAAAATCCCAAGGCGAAGTGGAAGCGTCCGGTTTTGACGACTTATGGCCTCGAAAACCACACAATCCGGACTGGCGGGGTAAAGGAAGGCTGGCGCTACATCAAGTACCGGGATGGGGGAGAAGAACTCTACGATCGTGCCAGAGATCCCAACGAGTGGAAAAACCTGGCAGAGCTTCCTGAAATGGCGGCCAAGAAGGCGGAACTAGCTAAGTTGTTGCCTGCGACAAATGAACCGGATGCGCCCCGCGCCAAACCCGATCCGACCGACGTTTAGACTGAATTTGACAATCCTGCTGAAAAATTAGAGATTTTCATTTTGTTCGCCCTGCTTCTGCCGATGAGAAGTATTGGTGGATTTTCAAGAGGAAATTCTTGTTTAACAGCAAAAATTCCTCTCGGAGAAGAAATTCTATTGCTCTACACGAATCGAAGGGCGTATAGTTATAGTTTAGACCTGTACGGGCCAAGTGTCTCTAAAAACGCAAGTTAGTAGTAAAACGGCTTGCGGATACAAAGAATAATATGGTCCGGAATTGTACCGAGGAAGCCTAATGAAGCCGATCTTCCCCAAGTCGCTAGATTTTCTGATTCGCGCTACCGGCGCGTTTTTGGGATTTTCGATCTTGACGGGTGTAGCCGCTTACACCTATTTCACATTGCCAGTCAACATCGACACTGGATACCGTCCGGAACAACCCGTGCCCTACAGCCACAAACTGCATGCCGGCAACATCGGGATGGATTGCTATTACTGTCACAATACAATCACCAAGGCGGGTCACGCAGCGATTCCGGCAACCGAAACCTGCATGAATTGCCATACGCGCGTCAAGACGGATTCGGCCCTTCTGGCCCCGATTCGAAAAAGCTACGCCACGGGTGAGCCAGTGAAGTGGGTCAAGATTCATGCGCTTCCGGACTACGCATACTTCAACCATTCTGCGCACTTGTCTGCGGGTGTGAGTTGTGTGAGCTGCCACGGACGCGTCGATCAAATGGTTGAGGTTACGCAGGTGAAGCCACTCAACATGGCGTGGTGCCTCGAATGCCATCGCAATCCGGCGCCCAACCTGAGGCCGACCGAGTTTGTGACCAAACTCGACTGGGAACCGCCAGCAGGCAAAACCGCGACGGAAATTGGTATGGAAATTGTAAAAGCCAAAGGGATCAATCCGCCAGTGAACTGCGGCGGATGCCACCGCTAAGAGCGGAACGGGAAGAGGATTGATAACGATGAGTCTCGTTCAAATCAGCAACGCAAAGAAGACACGGGTTCCGCTCGACATACTCGGGCAAACGCCAGAATTCCAAGGCTGGGCCAATGGCGTCGATAGTCAGGAAATGGACAGCAATAGCCGCCGCGACATTCTGAAGATCATGGCAGCGGGTGCAGGCCTTGCCGGATTGGTAAGCTGCCGCCGGCCTACCCAGAATATTGTCAGCTTCTCTAAGGGTGTCGAAGACCTGATTCCTGGCAAGCCGCTCTATTACAACACTGTGTTTAATGTCGGTGGTGTAGCGCAGGGATTGCGAATTGAAGCCAACGACGGTCGCCCCACCAAGGTGGAAGGCAATCCAATGCACCCGACCTCAAAGGGCGCTGCCAATACCTACTCACAAGGAAGCGTTTTGGGCCTTTACGATCCGGATCGTTGCACGTTTGTGATGAAGGATCAGGCTGCCTCGAGCTGGGATGCTTTTGGTGCATTTGCAAAAGATCATTTCTCGAAGTTGGGTGAGGGTGACGGGCTCGCCTTTGTTTGTGAGCGCAATGCCGGGGACAGCTATCTCGCAGTGGTTGCGGCAGCTCAGAAGAAGTGGCCCAAAGCATTGTGGCTGCACTGGGAAGCTCTCAATAACGACAACGCTGTACTTGGCGCGCAAATGGCAACCGGTACTGCTGCGGAGGCACTTTATGCCTATGACAAGGCTGAAGTGGTTGTCGCACTCGACCATGACTTCCTTGGCACAGATGCTTCGACCGTTCTGCCCACAAAGCTCTTCAGCCAGAAGCGCAAGGTGATGAAGACCGGCGATACGATGAATCGCCTGTATGCCGTTGAAGGTCATTTCTCGCTTACGGGTGGCATGGCTGACCATCGCCTGCGACTGAAGCCGAGTGAAATCGCCGGCTTCGCCTCTGAACTGCTGAAGCTGGTGGAATCTGCGGGTGATATTCAGGTTGCTGGGGAAGGCCGCAAGAAATTTGTAGCGGCGCTCGCCAAAGACCTCAAGAAGAACGCTGGCAAGAGCATTGTTTCGGCTGGTCCTCGTCAGTCGCCTGAAGTTCATGCGCTGGCTCTGGCGATCAATCAGGTGCTGGGTAATATCGGCACAACCGTAACGCTGGTGCAGCCCCTCACGGCTCCGCAGACGGAAGCACTCAAAAGCTTTGGTGCTGCGTTGAGCGGGGGCAAAGTCTCAACCCTCGTGATTCTGGGTGGCAATCCAGCCTATACGATGCCGGCGGATTTGAATTTTGCCGACGGGGCAAAGAAGGCCAAGACGGTCATTCATCTGGGCATCGAACATGACGAAACTGCGGCGCTGGCCCAGTGGTGCCTGCCTCAGTCTCACTTCCTCGAAGCCTGGGGTGACGCGAGATCGAGCGACGGCACAGCCTCGATCCAGCAGCCGGTAATCGCACCGCTTTACGGAAGTAAGTCTGCTTCTGAGGTGCTCGCCGGGATGGTGGGCATGGAAACACCTCGCGGCTACGATCTGGTGAAGAGTTTCTGGTCGCAGGGTTTTACCGCCGATAAGGAAAAGACCTGGAAGAAAGCTCTTCATGACGGTGTGATCGAAGGTACTGCTTATCCGGCGCTGAAGTTGAGCGTAGATGTGAAGAAAGTATCGGCGATGCCGGTGGCTTCTCCCACTAGCAGCACTGAAGTTTTATTTCTTGCAGCCAATGGCGTTCACGATGGCCGCTTCGCCAACAACGCATGGCTGGTTGAGTTGCCCGACCCGATGACGAAAGTGGTTTGGGACAACTGTGTAACGATGTCGAAGAAGACGGCAGAGAGTCTGAAGGCCAATATGGGCTTCATTGCCGAACAAGGCGACATGGTTAGCTTGACCGTGGGTGGGGCAACGATCGATGCCGCCGTGCTTGTGGTTCCTGGACAGGCTGAAGGTGTGTTTGGAATCACACTTGGTTATGGCCGCGAGAAAGTGGGCCGCGTAGGTAAGGGAGCTGGATTTAATGCCTACAAGCTACGTAGCACCACTGGTATGGGTTTTGCTGCGGTTACTGCGACCAAGTCGGCAAAGAGCTATCTTCTGGTTCGTACGCAGGACGACCCACAGGGCGACTCACAGAACGATCGACCCATTGCGCGGGAACTTTCGCTCGAAGAATTTGCCAAGGATGGGGGCAAAATGGCCACAGTACCCGGTCCTCCTCTGGAAAGTCTTTTCCCCGATTTTGAGTACGACAAGGGCAATCAATGGGGCATGACGATCGATCTCAATTCCTGCACCGGCTGCAATGCGTGTCTGGTGGCTTGCTTCAGTGAAAACAACATCCCGATGGTTGGTAAGAAGTTTGTAGCCATGGGCCGTGAAATGCACTGGATCCGTCTGGACCGGTATTACGCTGGCGATGCCGATGAGACCACCGTTGCCATGCAGCCCCTGAACTGCCAACAGTGCGAAAACGCTCCTTGCGAAAGCGTCTGCCCGGTTGCGGCCACCGTTCACTCTCCTGAAGGCTTGAACGATATGGCGTACAACCGTTGCATCGGAACCCGCTACTGCATGAACAACTGCCCCTATAAGGTACGTAAGTTCAACTACCTGAACTGGACCAAGGGCAAAACGGAAATCGAAAATCTGGGAACCAATCCCGACGTCAGTACCCGTATGCGCGGTGTGATGGAAAAATGTACTTACTGCACCCAGCGGATCGTGGAAGGCAAGATCAATGCCAAAATCGATCCCAGCGGCCGCCGTGCAGTGCGCGATGGTGAAATTAAGACCGCTTGCCAGCAAACCTGCCCGGCTGACGCGATCTCATTCGGCAACATCAACGACCCGAACTCTGAGGTGTCCAAGATGAAGGCCTCTCCCCGAAACTATGCGTTGCTTGCGGAATTGAACATTCGACCGCGCACCACTTATCTGGCTAAGCTGCGGAATACGAATCCGGATCTGGCGCAAGAGAAGAAAGAAGCCCCTGCGGCTCACTAAGGAGTAATCATGGCAGATCTAACACTTACAAACTCCGATCTCGATGCCATCTCGCCACGAATGGTGCTGGACAAGGGCAAACGCCCAACCGGCTACAAAGAAGTCACCGAAGACGTAATTTCGATTATTGAAGCGAAAACGCCAAGAGCCTGGTGGATTGCTTTTGTCGTGAGCTTCCTCGTCATGTGCATGCTCTTCAGCATGCTGACCTATCAGGTGATGACCGGCGTTGGCGTCTGGGGTAATAACTCTCCTGTCGGCTGGGCTTGGGATATCACGAACTTCGTCTTCTGGATCGGTATCGGCCATGCTGGTACGCTGATTTCGGCTATTCTCTTTTTGTTCCGCCAGAAGTGGCGTACGTCGATCAACCGCGCCGCTGAAGCAATGACGCTTTTTGCTGTGGCTTGTGCCGGCATCTACCCGGTCTTCCACGTTGGCCGTGTGTGGCGCGCTTACTGGCTCTTCCCCATCCCCAACACCGACCTCAACATGTGGCAGAACTTCCGTTCGCCGCTGCTGTGGGACGTATTCGCTATCTCGACATACGGTACGGTTTCTGCGCTCTTCTGGTATGTCGGTCTGATTCCAGACCTCGCTACCGTTCGTGATCGCGCTACTGGAATTCGTGCCAAGATTTACGGCTTCCTGTGCCTTGGCTGGCGTGGTTCGGCGGTCCACTGGAACAACTACGAAATGGCCTACCTGCTGCTGGCTGGTCTGTCGACACCGCTCGTACTTAGCGTGCACACAATCGTTAGTTTCGACTTCGCTGTATCGGTTCTCCCGGGCTGGCACACCACGATCTTCCCGCCTTACTTCGTCGCAGGAGCCGTGTTCTCGGGCTTCGCCATGGTAATGACCTTGATGATTGTATTCCGGAAGTGGTTTCAACTGGAGCATCTGGTCACGATCAAGCACCTTGAGAACATGAACAAAATCATGCTCGTAACGGGAACCGTCGTCGGATATGCCTACGGTACAGAGTTCTTCATTGCCTGGTACTCGGGCAACCCTTACGAACTCTTTACATTCAAGAATCGAGCCTTTGGGCCTTATTGGTGGGCTTACTGGTCGATGGTTTCCTGCAACGTGATTTCACCCCAGTTTTTCTGGTCGAAGAGACTACGCACCAACATTCCTTTTATGTTCGTGATTTCAATCTTCATCAACATCGGAATGTGGTTTGAACGCTTCGTCATTATTGTGACGAGCTTACACCGCGACTTCCTTCCCTCCAGTTGGGGTTATTTCCGGCCCACCTACGTCGACATCCTAACCTTTGTTGGTACCTTTGGCCTGTTCATGACTCTATTCCTGCTCTTTGCCCGGTTCGTCCCGATCATTGCGATCTCAGAGATCAAGGGCGTAATCTCTAGTGACAAACATCGCAATCTGCCAGAACATGTGGAAGCCCAAATGGCAGTCAAGCGCGATGAAATTATGAAGGTGGTGGTGTAGCGATGCCGATCCTCGATACCCAGGGTTTGAAAGAATTGTTCGACCCAAACACACCCAAGCAATTGTGGGGTGTAGTCGCTGAATTTGAAAACGAAGAAGCACTGCTGAAGGCAGGTGAAGCAATTCATCACAATCATGGCTATACCAAGCTCGATGCAATGACACCGTTTCCGGTGCATGGCATTGAAGCGGCGATTGGAATTCCCCGCTCCATTCTTGGCTACATCGTAATCTGCGTTGGCCTCACGGGCACCATGAGCGCAATCCTACTGCAGTGGTGGACGGGTGCGGTAGATTATCCGCTCGTGATTGCCGGCAAACCTTACTTTGCCTTTGAATTTGCAATGCCAATCATCTTCGAATTGACCGTTCTTTTTTCAGCCTTTGCCTGTGTCTTCGGCATGTTCGCTTTAAACGGCCTGCCGCAATTTTTTCATCCGACGATGCACTTCAGCAAATTTGGCCGTGCTTCCGACGATGGATTTCTGCTCGTCGTTGAAAAGAGCGACCCGAAATTCTCGGCTATCGAAACCCGGCAGTTGCTGATGAACCTGGGCGCAACCAGCGCCGAAGTTGTGGAGAAATAGCCAACTATGAGAATCCTTAGTTTGAAAATTCTTAGTTTATTGGGACTATCCCTGATCGTCATTGGCTTGAGTGGCTGTGCCAATTTTCCTACACGAAGCAGTCCAATTGAAGTCTTCGACGACATGGACCGACAGGAAAAATACAAGGCTCAAACGATGTATCGCGGCAAAGGCCTCTTTGCCGACGACCGCTCCAATCGTATGCCTGTGGTTGGCACTGTAGCCGTTGACCACCTCAAAGAAGATGACGCTGAATATCGCGGTATCGTCAACGGTCAATATCTGGGTAAGTTACCTGTCAAAATCGACGCGGCCCTGCTCAAGACTGGCCAGACGAAATTCAATACTTTCTGCTCCCCCTGCCACGACCGAACTGGTTCAGGCCAAGGGGTTGTCGCAAAGCGGTCCCTGTGGCTGCCCACGAATCTGCATGAAGATCGAGTCGTTGCCATGCCGGATGGCGAAATCTACGACGTCATTTCAAATGGCCGCCGGACAATGCATGGATACCGGTTCCAGGTTCTCGAAGCCGACCGTTGGGCTATCGTTTCCTACGTTCGTGCGCTGCAACGTAGCGATCGCGGAACCATCGAAGAAGTGCCCGCCGAACTGCGGGCGGATCTCCGCTAAGGCGGCAGAGGAAAGAGAAAGCATATGGCAGCAAATTCCCATCACGCCGAACTCGACAATTTTAACCTGGACGCAGGTCTGTGGGCGCGAGTCCGCAACATCATCCTGTTCGTATTCCTGTTGAGTGCCGTTGCCACTGGCGCCGGTTACTTCATTGATCAAAAGCAATTTTTCCACAGCTATCTGGCTGGATTTATGTGGGGAACCCGCATCCTGCTTGGGGCTCTGTTTTTCCTGCTCGCCGGCTATCTGGCGGGAGCGGCCTGGAATGTAACCGTCCGCCGCTTTGCCGAAACACTCGCGGCCACACTCCCTTACGGGCTTATCTTGTTTATCCCGGTTGCCCTGGGTATCCATGATCTTTATCACTGGTCTCATCCTGAAGCAGTGGCAAATGACGCCATCCTTCAGGGGAAGGCCGTATGGCTGAACCCGCAATTCTTCATGATTCGCGCCGTCATTTACTTCGCCATCTGGACATTCTTCGCCTGGGGCGTTTATCGAAATTCAACTGCGATGGACACGGACAAGAATATCCAGCACATGCATTCGAATTCACGTTATGCGGCTCCTGGCATGCTGCTTGTTTTTCTCGCCACCAGCTTTGCGGCCTTCGACTGGCTGATGAGCCTCGATCCGCACTGGTTCTCGACCATGTACGGGATTTACATCTATGCAGGTGGCGGTCTGGCCTCGATGTGCACACTCGTGTTGATCTCGCTCGGCTTCCGCCGCGCCGGTGTCCTCAAGAATTCAATTACGCTCGAACATTATCACGATCTCGGAAAATGGATGTTCGCGATCACAGTCTTTTGGACCTACGTCAGCTTCAGTCAGTACATGCTGTACTGGTATGCCAATATTCCGGAAGAAACGATCTGGTTCAAGCACCGCTTTGTAGGTAGCTGGTTGTCGGTTTCGAAGTTTATCGTCTTCGGTCACTTTCTGTTCCCGCTCTTTTTTCTGATCACCCGGAAGACGAAGCGCAACTTGAATACGCTGGCCTTTATGGCAGTGTGGCTTCTTTTGATGGATTACCTTGATATCCATTGGAATGTAATGCCTACCCTTCATCCCACCGGGTTTGCGCCGCACTGGATGGATGTCACCGCCCCCGTCGCCATCGCCAGCTTCTACGGCTTCTTCTTCTGGAACCGTCTGAAACAACATGCGATTGTTCCCATCGGCGACGTTCGCCTCTACCAGGCCCTTGCGCATCACCAAATCTAGGAGAATTGAGAACCATGTCTGAAACCAACCCAATTAAAGCTCTCACTCCCGAAGAAGCCCTGATCGTCGGTTATGAACGGAGCGAACCCAATGCTCTGCAAATCGGCGGGCTGACCGTCGTTATTGTCCTGAGTATTCTTGCTTCGTGTTATGCGGTCTACTACTGGTATGTGGGACAGCTGGAATACACCCGTCACATGGAAATGGAAATTCCAATCTGGCAGGAACAAAAGGACGTTCGAGCCTACGAAGTGCAACGCCTGACCCAGTACAAGTTCATTGATAAAGTCAAAGGTAGCGTTCAATTGCCAATTGAGCGGTCGATGGATTTGTTGATTCAGGAAACCAATACTGGAAAAACCTTCTACGGTGGCGCAAATTCTGTAGTAAAGCCATACGAAGTAGATCCAGGGCTCCAAGCAGTCATCGATAAAGCACTAGGCAAAACGCCAACCGTTGTCGCTCCTCCGGCAGATGCGGCTCCGGCGGCCAAAACCGAAAAGAAATAGTCCACAATGAATCTCGTTCTAACCCAAATCGGTCTCGCGGCAGCCATCGTACTGGCTCCGGCTATCCTGTCCGGCCAGAACGAGGTAATTGGGATGCCGAAGAATGCGGCTGAACGAGCACGAGCTCTTGAAGACAAAAAAACTTCCTTGCCCCGCGAAATGAATGGCGTGGGCATCGAAGAACAACTTGGCAAGTCGGTAGATCTCGATCTGACATTTGTCGCTGAAGGCGGCAAGGTACGCAAGCTGGGAGATTTTTTCTCAAGCGGCCGGCCTGTCATCCTGAATCTGGTCTATTACCGTTGTCCGATGCTTTGCAATTTAACCCTGAATGCCCAGGTGAATGTGCTCAAGGAATTGGCTTGGTCACCCGGCAAAGAATTCGACGTCGTTACGATTTCGATCGATCCAACGGAAACCTCAGAGATGGCGCAGGAAAAGAAGGCCGCTTACATGAGCAACTTCGACCGCCCGGTCTCAGGTGGGTGGCATTTTCTGGTGGACCATTCCGGCAATGTGAAGAAGCTGGCCGCTCAGGTTGGCTTCAAATACAACTATGATCCGGCTCAACAGCAATATGCTCATAGCGCTGCGATTATGGTTCTGACGCCTAAAGGCATGATTTCCCGTTATCTCTACGGAATCAAGTTTAAAGAACGGGACCTTCGCCTGGCATTGACGGAGGCGTCCGATAACAAGTTTGGTGTCAGCTTTGAGAAAATCATGCTGATGTGTTTTCACTACGACCCAAGTGCAAAGTCGTACGTGCTCTTTGCCACCAACGCCATGCGCCTGGGCGGATTATTGGTGGTATTGGCTTTAGGAACATTCCTCTTCCGCTTCTGGCGCGAGGAATATTTGGCGCGAAAAAAGGGTATCAGCAGCAGCACTCCGCTGGTACCGGTCATTCCGACGAGTGAGAGTCATCCTTAATGAATACCTGGTTAAGAAATCTATTCCTTCCCAACGCTTCGAGCATTAAAGCCGAAGGCGTTGATGATCTGTTCATGTTCATTCTCTGGTTGAACATCCTGTTTTTCCTGTTGATCGCAGTGGTCACAATTGGATTTTGCATCCAGTACAAACGCCGCTCTGCAAACCAGAAAACAGCACACATCGAACACAGCACTGCCCTCGAGCTGACATGGACCATCCTTCCACTGATCCTCTGCATGATTGTCTTCTTCTGGGGATTCAATACTTATATGCAGGCTGCGGTCGCACCCGACGGTGCCATGGAAATCCAAGTTACCGCTAAAAAATGGATTTGGACATTTGGATATCCCGATGGATCCGTCGCAGTTGGCAAACTTTGGGTACCAGTGAACAAACCTGTTCGCGTGATCATGCACTCGGAAGATGTTCTGCACGCCTTCTACGTTCCGGCATTCCGGGTTAAGGCTGATGTTTTACCTAACAGATACACGGAAACATGGTTTCAAGCTACGGCAGTTGGGGATTACATCATCCCTTGTACCGAGTATTGCGGCAAAGGCCACTCCCAGATGAAGGCATTCGTGAAGGTTGTCTCGCAGCAGGATTATGAAAAATTCCTTGAAGAGGGCGATCCAGAAGAAAAAGGACTGCCTCCAGAAAAACTTGGTGCTAGCCTCTATGTGAATTTAGGCTGCTCCACCTGCCATTCTATCGATGGCAGCAAGGGCCAGGGGCCAAGCTGGAAAGGTATCTACAGTGCGCAGCACAAAATGGTTGATGGCAAACAGTTTGCGGTGGATGAAAACTACATCCGTACCTCCATTCTGCAGCCACAAGCGATGGTGGTTGAAGGGTATCAAGGGATTATGCCTAGCTACCAGGGACAAATTCGAGAACGGCAACTTGTGGCGCTGATCGCGTACATCAAGTCGCTCAAGTAAATAAAAAGATAAGGGAATATTCAGAGGTAACGAATTATGGCAGACGTAATTGCTTCCCCCGCCGTTCATACGGCCGAACACGGACATCACGCAGACTATCTGACGGATCCGGCACATAAAGGAATTTGGTCGTGGATGACCACGGTTGATCACAAGCGCCTCGGCGTTATGTATCTTTGGGCCGTATTGGGCGCATTTTTTGTGGGCGGAATTTTCGCCCTCCTTGTGCGACTCGAACTCATGCATCCCGGCGAAGATTTCATGAACGCCGAACAATACAATCAGGCCTTTACCCTACATGGGGCGATCATGGTCTTCATGTTCATCATTCCCTCTGTCCCAGCGGCTTTGGGCAACTTTATTATGCCGCTAATGCTTGGGGCAAAGGATGTTGCATTTCCGCGGCTTAACCTCGCCAGTTTTTGGATATATGTTCTTGGCTCCGTTATGGCCATTACTTCCATTCTGGTCGGTGGCGTAGATACGGGTTGGACATTCTACACGCCATACTCAACTACGACCGGTGGATCGGTCACCATGATGACTTTATCTGTATTCGTTCTTGGTTTCAGTTCCATCTTTACAGGCATCAACTTCATCGCTACGGTACACAAACTACGGGCACCCGGGATGGGCTGGTTCCAGCTGCCCCTCTTCGTCTGGGGTATTTATGCCACAGCGATTATCCAGGTTCTGGCCACTCCTGTACTCGGCATTACGATGGTTCTACTTGTCATGGAACGCGCCTTTAACATCGGTATTTTCGACGCGCAAATTGGCGGCGACCCGGTGCTTTTCCAACACTTCTTCTGGTTTTACTCTCACCCGGCCGTCTACATTATGATTCTGCCCGGGATGGCAATCATCTCAGAGATCATTCCGACCTTTAGCCGGCGCACAATTTTCGGCTATCGTCTGATCGCGCTTAGCTCAGTTGCCATCGCACTGATCGGGTTTCTCGTTTGGGGGCACCACATGTTCACCTCTGGAGAGAGTGCACTTGCTGCATCGATCTTCAGCTTCCTAACCTTCCTTGTCGCCATTCCTTCAGGCATCAAGGTATTCAACTGGATGGCGACCATGTACAAAGCATCTATTTCCCTCGATACGCCGATGCTTTATGCAGTGAGCTTCCTCCTGCTCTTCGGTATTGGCGGTTTGACCGGGATCTTTCTCGGCGCTCTCAGCGTTGACATCCATCTTCATGACACTTATTTCGTGGTGGCTCACTTCCATTACGTAATGATGGGTGGAACGGTGATTGCATTCCTCGGAGGCATTCACTACTGGTGGTCGAAAATGTTTGGACGCATGTACAACGAAACTGTAGGCCGAATTGCTTGCGGGATTGTATTCGTTGGCTTCAACATGACCTTCCTGACCCAGTTCTTTATGGGTAGCCAAGGCATGCCGCGTAGATACTACGCCTACCTTGATCAGTTCCAGCCCTTGCATCAATTCTCCACATTCGGAAGTTGGGTTTTGGGTGCTGGTCTGCTAATTGCCGCTGTGAACCTGTTTAGTTCTCTTCGCGGGCCCAAGAACGCTCCGTCAAACCCCTGGGGCGGAACCACACTTGAGTGGCAGACCCAGTCGCCACCCATCACACACAACTTTGTCGGTCAGCCATCCATTGAACACAACCCGTACGACTACCGTCACTTCAAGATTCCGACGGACGCGGTTTAAGGGAAAGCGAGAGATCACGAAATGAGTCAAGCGCACGAAGCGAGTCTGACAAATCACGACGAACATGCCCATGGGCATCACCCTTTTCACCAGCACCACTTTGCCACGATGGAGCAGCAATTTGATGCCTCCAAAATTGGGATGTGGCTCTTTCTGGCAACGGAAATTCTGCTCTTCGGAGGTCTCTTCGTAGGCTTCGGAATCATGCAGGCCCGGCACACAGAGGCCTTCGTTGCTGGACATCACCACCTGGACTGGCAGATGGGAGCACTCAATACCTGCTTTCTATTGATCAGTTCCTTCACCATGGTGATGGCAGTCTGGGCAGCAAGCAATAACAAGAATGGGAACAAGCAGAAGGTTTTGATTACGAACCTGATTTTGACCCTTGGCTTTGCCGGCGGCTTCATGGTGGTCAAGTACTTTGAGTACAGCCATAAGTTTCATGATGGCCTCTTGCCTGGTAAGTTCTTTCATTACACTGGCCCGGATCTGGTGCCAAACATGTTCGTCTTCTTCAGCTTCTATTTTATGATGACTGGGCTGCACGGCTTCCACGTTTTGGGCGGTATGGGCGCGATCACATATTTGATTATTCGTTCCATCAAGGGCGACTACAATACCGAGTACTTTACACCGGTCGATCTGATCGGACTTTACTGGCACTTGGTTGACTTGATCTGGATTTACCTCTTTCCGCTGTTGTACCTGATTAGCTAAACGGAGATTTGAACACACGTATGAGCACTCATAGCGAAACCATCGGCCACGGCCACGGCGAAGAAACACATGAGCATGGCTGGAAGGGTTATCTTTACATCCTTCTAATTCTGCTTGCCTTGACGATCATCACGGTCACCGCTTCGCGGTTTGACTTCGGTTCCTCAACCGCCAACGTTGTCATCGCAATGACGATTGCGACGATCAAGGCAACACTGGTAGCCCTCTTCTTCATGCACCTGAAAGACGACAAGCCGATCAACGGATTGATCTTCGTCAGCACCCTTCTCTTTCTGGCGGTCTTTTTGGGCTTTTGTCTGGTTGACGCCGATTCGAGATTTGATACACGCCCAGCAACCTACAAGGGCCCGGTGGATCAGATGGCACTACCCACACTCGATGTCGACAAGTCCGTTGCAGCCCCCGCTGCGGCAGCACCGGCCCCAACCGCCACTGGCGGTGAGCACGGAGCAGCCAAGCATTAATTGGCTTTGATTTGAAAAGATAGCCGCCCTGGTTGCTCAAGCACCACGGGCGGCTCTTATTTTAGATGTAAGATCAATTTTTGAGGATCATCCGCTGAGCAAACTCTTAACTTTCTGGATCGTGGCTAGCGCTCTGCTTCTTGCGCAGGAACGCCCTCTCAATCTCGAATACCGGGTTGAGTGGCGGCTGATCGATGCAGGCAAAGCATTCCTCAAATGGAATCCGGGTCAAGGCCGTGGTGGTCAAGCCAATATCCATATTGAAAGCGCGGGGCTAGTAAACAAACTCTTTCCAGTTAAAGATGACTACTCGACCAATCTGGACGAGCGTGGATGTACTCTGTCGACGCTCATGCGCGCCGAAGAAGGATCGCGTAAACGCGAGACGCAAGTCACCTACGACCGGGCACGCAAAAAGGTCGAATATCAGGAGAAGGACCTGGTGCTGAATCAAACGGTCAGGAAAGAACTTGAAATTCCTGGCTGTACTTTTGATGTGATTGGAGCTCTCGTCGAATTGAGGCGATTGAAACTGGAACCGGGTGCTGTGCTGAATGTTCCGGTAAGCGACGGAAAGAAGTTCGTCAACGCTCGAGTTGAGGTGCAAGCGAGAGAAAAGGTGAAGACACCTGCTGGGGAATTCAACACCGTTCGCTGCGAGGCCTTTCTTTTTGATGGAGTCTTGTTTACACGTAAGGCCAGGTTGCACGTTTGGTTTACCGATGATCCAGCTAAAGTTCCCGTTCAAATTCGGATCGCCATGAGGTTCTACATTGGAACTGTCATGCTCCAACTGCAAAATACGCCATAGATGGAGCTAGGGCTGGACTGCGCCGCTCAGCCAACGAGTCACACTTTGCCGATTCATTGGATCGAGCCAGCTAGCCTCCAAATTTAAACTTCCGGCCGGGAAGAGAGGCGTCCAGACGCCATACCAGCTTCCGTCTTTGGCAGGCAGCAAGGGAACAGCAGATTCCTCAGGAATCATCACGCTCAAAGCAGAGCCTGTAAGAATTTCACCGCAAGGATTGCGCACCGCAACGCGAATCATCTGAGACTCCCCTGCCGTAGCCTGGAAGGCAGCACCAGGACTCAGGAAGCTGAGAACAGGAGCACTAGAGGGGCAAATTCCTGCCGTGGGGCTCAGAGTGAAGTCAGCTTCGACGATGCGGACATCGCTATGGTTAAGGGAAATGAGGACGGAATGGCGGGACCATGCACCCAGAGCCGCTTCCACCGCAGAAAGCTCAATTTTGATTTCCCCATCTGCGGCGATGATTCCCTCTGGACTGGAAACTCGCAATAGTGCAGAACTCGAACGTGCAGAATAGCTTACCGGCGTTTTCGAAGGATTTCGGAGAAGCAGGGATCGAACGGGATTCTTCCGGCTGAAAGTAAAGGCATATTCTGAAAGCTCGACAGGCGGGACAAGTTCGCCCACCCAAAGCTCAACCGGCAATCGCAGAGCGATCTTGCCCGAGGAATCATAGAGTTCAACCAGCGCTGTGTTGAGACCGGTCTTCAGCCCAGCCGGCCGGGCAGAGAATCGAATTACGTAATTCGGATCAAGGCGTCCCTCAGGATTCTCCATCAGAAGCCAGGGCTGATCGGAAATAGCCGCGATCGCTTTTGCCGAAGGCGATGTCGATCGAAAATTAACGGCCTGCGAGGACGACGTTGTTGCATTCTGCGACGCGCTAAGTTCGATTATCGATGCAGAGGCTTCGATGCCATCAACAGGCCCACTCGGGACAACCATGCGCTGTTCCTCACCGGTTGCCAGGTTTCTAATGGCAAGACTCGACTCCCGTTGTTGCGTGGAAGCACTAGAGCGTCGATCCAGCCAGAGCAGGAACGATTCCGGAGCGAGAACATCGCCCTTATTTTCACTAAGGTTAAATTGCTGGATCCCTATGGTGTCCAAGCTGACGCTAAACGGAATACGGGGCGCCTGAGCCTGGATCAAGGCACCCCAACTTCCACCTGGCCCCGGGAAAAGTTCGACTGACCAATCAGAGGCCAGAGCGTCTACTCGCTCTGCACTGACCGGGATCCGGGTTTGGGATCCCGACCTTAGAATGATTTCGGCGCCTGAAACCCCAGGGGGCAGCAGAAGTGGCTCGACCCACGCCTCGACAAATCCGGGAGTCTGCGAGGTGGAATTGGAAAGCTTCAGCCATGGGGCAGTCGATTCAAGTTGAACGGCAGTGGCTGTTGGAAACGATTGAAATTTGACGGTCTGACGAACGGCGGTAGAAGAATTGGCAATCACGCGAAAGACCAGGCTGGACGGAAAGACCTCAACACCACTAGACACCGTAATCACCCATTTTCGAGTGTTGGTCAACCCTGAAGAATCAGTGGCAGTAAAGGAAAGCGGATAGGCACCTGATTTGATCGGGGTTCCAGCAAGTGAAAAACCGGAGAGCAAGAGGCCAGGAGGCAAAACGCCTTCGCTTAACTGCAACCGATAGGGAGGGACTCCACCCTGAGCTTCAATCCGTGCCGTCAAGGCTCGGCCCAACGGCAATACGGATCCGAGAGTTTCCAGCCGTAAGGAAAATGATTCAACCACTTGCAACAGATAGAGACGCCGGGCGGTGGCTCCATTGGCATCGGTCGCCTCGATAGTGAAGCCGAAATCACCAACCCTATGAGGCGAGCCTGAAATCTCGCCGGTATTGGTGTTGAGTTGCATTCCGACCGGTGGAGTTCCGCTGAGAATCAGATACCGGAATGGCGCCGAGCCTCCTTTGCGTTGAAGTGCCCAAGAGGCAGCGCTGCCTCTTGGAAAGACAGCCAAGCTTGAAGACTCCACTAAATCCAGAGCCGGATTCACAACGAGAGTGAAGGCCTGCACGGCACTAGATCCGTTCTGATCCCGGACAGACAATTCGAATACGTATTTTCCGGGCTGAGTAGGAGTGCCGATCAATTCACGGTCGACTAGAGTCAAGCCAGGCGGCAGGCTGGCGGTTCCGCTACCGAGTTGCCACTCGACAATCGGCAAGCTTGAGGCGACCTGAAAATCTGTCCGGTAAACTGTTGCCGCTGTAGCGTCGGGCAAGCGCCCATCACCCTGAAATTGAGGACCATTGCCGACAACGAGAAGATAAGGCCGCAGCACAAAGGCCCCGACAGCGTCGCTAAGTCTGAGGGTAACCGGATAGGAGCCGATGGCGTTGAATCCGCCCTTCAATCGCCCTGTATTGGGATTGAGGATCAATCCGCCGGGAACTTGCCCAACGGCGATGCTCCAGCTATAAGGCAGAGTTCCCCCAATGCCAAGCAACAAAAGGTCCATGCTGCCAGTGCGGGAAAACGGCCCACCCAAACTTGGATTCAGAATCGAAAGTGGCGGGTTGACGGTTTGTGTCACGACTGCGCTGGCAGTAGCGCCATTGGCATCGCTGACTTGAATCGAAAACTGGCTCAGGCCAGCCACGGTTGGCGCTCCGCTCAGCAAACCACCGGAAAAAACCAGACCAGGGGCGGGAGAACCAGTCGATGTCCACGTGAAAGGAGCAGTACCTCCTAGAGTCTGGAACTGAAATTGTACGGTTGCTCCGGCCGTAGTTGGAGGAAGTGACGTATTTGAGCTAATGCTAATTGGGGAAATGACAGTAATCGAAAATGCTTTCGAGCTCGAATTTGAAAATCCATCAGACGAAAGAATCGTGAAGTTTGCGACTCCCGCCGTAAGAGGCGTTCCGGTGATTGAGCCACTAGAAGCAAGAGCGAGACCGGAAGGCAGCGTGCCTGCACTAAGACTGAATGTCAGCGAACCGGAACCCCCACTGGCGGCAATTGCGGCCGAATAGGCTGAGCCGATGCTTGCGGATGGTAGCGAAGTGGTTGAGATGACAACGGGTGGGGAATTGACCTGGATCGACAGTTGTCGCGAGGCGGAGTTGCTGGCAGAATCAGTCGCCAGAACCGTAAAGGTGGCAAGGCCGGGAGCGCTTGGCGTGCCTGAGATGCTTCCAGTTGAACCAAGGCTCAATCCAGTTGGCAAGGCACCGGCACCGATGCTGAAAGCGATTGCTCCTATGCCTCCTAGAGACGCAACTGAGGCGCTGTAAGCCGCCCCAGGGGTTGCAGCCGGAAGGCTCGATGTCGTAATGCTGAGCGCACCGGCAATCGTAATAGAAAAGGCCGCAGTCGCCACCACGCCGTTTGTGTCTGTTCCTGATAACGAAAAGCTGTAGCTGCCGGCAGTGGTAGGATTGCCGGAAACAGCGGTGCCACCCTGACTCAGGCTCAACCCCGGCGGTAGCGCTCCCGCACTGAGACTTGCTGTAGCCAGCGCGCCGGTAAAGCTGATCGTTTGCGCATAAGCGCTGCCAACAATTCCCGATGGAGTCGCAAGAGAGATCACAGGCAAGGCCGAAATGGTGTGGCTGATCGAACGAGTGGCCGCAGATCCATTGGCATCCGTCAGAGTGACGATAAAGGAACCTGTAGAGGCTGCCGAAGCCGTTCCCGTAAGCGCCGCAGTCGTTGAGCTTAGTGCGGCACCCGGAGGAAGTGCCCCGCTCGAAACAGAATAGCCCAGCGGTGCGGTGCCTCCAGTGCCGGAATAGGAACCGATATAAGTTTGGCCCACCGTTCGCTGGATAATGGCAGAAGCACCCATACCGACGGCAGAATTGATCGTGATACTAAAGTTGCCAGTGCCAACGTTGCTCAAAGAATCAGTGGCCTGAATGGAAAAGTTAAAAGTCCCTGCTGCACTCGAAGTACCGGTAAGCGTTCCATTGTTTGCAAGGTTCAAGCCAGTGGGGAGATTGCCCCCAGACAAGCTATAGGAGTACCCAACGCCGCTGCCACCGCTGGCAGAAATGTTCGTCGAGGGGAATGGCCTTCCAGCCGTGCCCTGAGGGAAGGTCGCTGCGGGAACAACGGGAGACAGAATATTGAAGTTGATCGTCATCGTTACCGATCCGGGATTGGAATCGGTAAATGTGTATACACCACTCCCAGATCCAGGACTAGTCGGCGTCCCGGAAACTTGCCAGGTGGCATTGCCGCCGCTACTGGAAGACTTTGAGATGATCAGCCCCGGCGGCATAGGCGTTCCAGAGATGAAATTGATATTCGGGTTCAAAAACACACTGATTGTCGTGCAACCAGAGAGAGCGCTCAAAGGAGTGCCGGCATTTCCGGTGACGCTAACAG
>CAZZGS010000017.1:0-19797 GCA_964653845.1 uncultured Bryobacter sp. | reverse complement strand
GGTAAATAAAATGCGCATGATTGTTTTGATCCTGTTGATTTCGATTTCACTGGCAGGGCAGATCCGCATGCCCGCCTATCAACGCGTCAGTCTCGATAATGGGGCCGCCGTCTTTGTGATGCCCAAGAAAGACCTACCGCTGGTGAGCATGCGTGTGTCTGTGCGCGGTGGCGCCGAGGCCGACCCGGCCGGGATGAACGGTATGGGGTCGGTTGCCATCGAAATGCTCACGCGCGGGACAGAGAAGCGGAGCAGGGAAAAGCTGGCGGAGGATCTCGATCAGTTGGGGATTCGCGTTCAAACCGCAATGTCGAATCAGACGGCTTCGATCGAGCTGGAATTCTTGAGCAAAGATACGGCCCAGGTCTTTGCATTGCTTGAGGAGATCCTGCTGCAGCCGAAATTTGACGACAGTGAATTGAAGCAGTTGATCTCCGAGAAGGTAGATGCGGTTAAGGTGGCAAAGGATCAGCCACAGATGGTGCTGCTCGAGTATCTTTCCGCCTTCTATTTCGGGAAGGAGCATCCCTATGGCCGTGCCATGAACGGGGATGAACTTAGTCTGCCTAAGCTGACCCGGGCGGCGGTGGCCGAGCACTGGAAGCGGAGCTTTGTTGGAAAGAATCTGGTGGTTGTGGTGGCTGGGGATGTCGACGCAAAAGCAACTGAGGCGAAGTTGAAAGGGTTATTTGGCAAGGTGGCTTCCGGGACTGCCTACGTTCCGAAAAATGTTGCCGCTCCCAAAACCGGGGCTGCCCGGTTGCTGCTGGTAGATTCCGCGGGTGCCACGCAAACTTACTTTGCCATTGGCCAACCAGGCATTGAACGTGTAAATCCAGACCGAACCAAGCTCGAACTGGTAAATACGCTATTCGGCGGACGTTTCACTTCGATGCTCAACGATGCACTGCGTGTCGACAGCGGGCTTACCTATGGGGCAAACAGCATCCTGCAGATCGACCGGCTGCCCGGGACGATCTCGATTCTCACTTTCACCAAGACGGAGTCTACCGAAGCGGCAATCGATCTTGCGTTGAAACAACTGGAAAAGCTTCAGAGTCAAGGCATTGACGCCGGGCAACTAGCGAGCGCCAAGGCCTATGTGAAGGGTGAATACCCGACCAGAGCCCTTGAGACGATCAACCAACTCTCCGGGATGCTGACCAATTTTGAGATCTTCGGGCTCAATCGAGGTGAGGTGGACGATCTGATTTCGCGGATTGATGCCGCGACGCTCGAACAGGTGAACCAGACCGCGCGGAACTATTACAAGACCAGCGGCCTCGTGTTCGTGCTGATCGGCGATGCGGCCAAGATCCGCAAGACGGCTGAGAAATATGCCAAGGATATTCGGGTAGTGAAGATTAACGAACCGGGGTTTTGATGCGCTTCTTTCTTCTGCTTTTCTCTTCCAGCTTGGTTGCCCAAGTGCTGCTGATTGATGGCGAAAGCGCATTCGTGGTGCCTCCTCGAACCAACGTGGAATTAAAAGTGGTGTTGTCGGCGGCAAGCCTGGGTGGCAATGTGTCCGGCGTCATTGTTCGTTTTGTGCCTCCTGCAGGGCAGGCGAGTGTTACCGTCCGGACGGATGCGAGCGGGAAAGCGTCAACAACATACACGACTCCGGATCTTTCTGGCTACTGGAATGTGGATGCCGTGGCAGAGCTGGGTGATGGGGCTGTGGTTAGCTTTGCGTTCTCTGTGGGCTCCTTTGCGCCGACCGGTACTGCGACAGCCTTGAGGGCTGAAGTGCGCCGGGTGCTATTGCGGAATGCAGCCGATGGGAGCAACCTACAGCTTGTAGGGCCGTACTGGCTGCCGGCTGGTAGTCTGGTTCGTCCTGCCCGATGGGGAAAGGATAAAGAGGCTGGGGGGCTGTGGCGGGCCGAGGTGGGGAGCTGGTTGTTGTGGGTGGATGATGGGCCAGCCAAGAGTTGGGCGAAGCCGACGCGCTTCTACCTTGTACCGGGAAACGACTTAGGCCAGGCGCGGATTTCGGGTGAGATGTGGTGGCCAATTGTCCAGCCGCCTAGTGGGAACTGGCAAAGCGTTGGGCGGACCACTAGTGTCGCCGGAGCCCTGATTCCGGTGGTCGATTTGGCCCCAGTTTCGGGTGAGACATGCGGGATCTTGATGTCTACCAACTTCGCCAGCAGTGCAGGATTTGAGGCTTATTTGCGGCGGGCAGGAGTGTTGCGCCTCTATTTGGACCCGGCTTTGGCGCTGGGTTGCAAGCGAAGTTTCGTTCTGGTGAGCGGAATGGGAGACTCAACAGGAGTTTGGCTCGACCGGTGGTTTTCGTGGGAGGAACTGGGGCAGCGCTTGAAGAATCTAGGTGAGCTAACGGTGGTAGTGGAAACAAATCAAAGCAGTTTTGCTGCGAAGTATTGGAATGGATTGGGTTTGTCTGGTGTGGTTGTGAGTTCAACTGATGATTTGCGGATTGGATATATGCAGCCGTTGCGTGGTGGATATGTAGTTCGAGGGTTGCTGCCGGCGTTGGAAAAGTCGAGTGGCAACTTTGAGCTCGCAGTCGCGGAGACTCAACGAGGGGAATTGACTGTGGGTAGTGCTCGCCCGCAGATTCAGCGATTGGTTGCGGCGGGAATTCAGCGGATTGCACTTGAAGACATCGAGTTCTCGACTGTGGGCGGAGTGCGTTGGCTTCGTTTGGATCCGCGGTTTGGGGCGGCTTCTGTGAGCGTGAGTGATTCGAAGGTGGCAACTGCGATTGTGAGTGGTAACGGATTGCTAGTGCAGGG
Source organism: uncultured Bryobacter sp. (assembly GCA_964653845.1). GTDB lineage: Bacteria > Acidobacteriota > Terriglobia > Bryobacterales > Bryobacteraceae > Bryobacter. Next base: position 17,035 of record CAZZGS010000017.1, on the reverse strand, counting down.
CTTAACAGTTGGCAGAGCTGACCTGATTGTTGTGGGAGGAGGGTATCAGGGGATTTCGAGTCTTCGGGTTGGGCTGGGGGATTCGAGTCTGCGTTCCTGTTTGATTGTGGCCGGGCAGACACAATGTTTGGGGCAAATGCAGCGGAATATTCCTGTAGCTGAAGATGAAGTGGGCGGTCACGGATTTCTTGATATTCAAGATGAGAATATTGCTGCAATCGATTCTAAAATATATACTTATAACCGTGGTGAGAGAAATATTCCCATTATTGTGAGGGGCTTGAAGGCTGGGCGGACTCGCTTGAAGGTACGGAGTCATGATGGCAAGGTGGTGGGCGATATCCCGGTGCAGGTGGCCGAGCCCGGTGCAACCCTAGCTGGGGTGTTGCCTACAAGTTGTCCCAATGCAGCAACTTACAAGGCTGTATTTAATGTGAGTGGTGGCGACCAGACCTTATTTGAGCGCTTCGGTGGCGCTTGGTGGGGGAACGGGATTACCTTGGTCTTTCGCCGTTTGGGGGCGGATCAGTTTGAGATCAGAAGCAGCGGTGCGCCGGAGGGGCAATTCTTTGCGATGGGTGGTTCGCTTGCCGCTGACTGCAGTTTTGTTGGAAGCGGAACGGGGGTGGCGGGATTGCGCGTGACCACGGCTCAGGTGAGGGGACGGATCCTGCCGCGCGCCGGGGTTTTTGATTCTATGACGCTCGACTACTCAATTGGCGTGGATGGGGTTTTCTCGCAGCCAATCGAGTATCGCGGGACGGGTATGCTGTTAGCGGGCTGTGGGTATCAAGTCTCGTTGGGTGAGAACTTGACGGCGTTGGGAGGTTTGTTTCCTGTTCGGGTTGGCAGCCCGGCGATCTGCCCCTGGATCTCCGAACTGACAGCCGGTACAGCCGAGGTGGTGGCGGGGCAGGCGGGTTTTGGCCCTGGTGTCGTTTGGTTGCAGGTGCCGGAGAATACAGGCGTGGCACGGAGGATCGGTTTGCGGGTAGGAGGTGTGGCTATAGAACTGACGCAGCCGGGTCGGTTGGTGAATTCTCCCTTGGTCTGGACGCTACTGAACGCCGGGAGTCTCGAGACGGTGCTAACGCCAGGGGCTCAGGCGATAGTTTTGGGTTCGGGGCTGGTGAGGCCGATCCTCTTGGGTGGGCTTGCTGCTACCACCTTGTATTTCAATCCGGGTTATACGGTGGTTCAGGTGCCGGATCGCGTTAGGTTTGGTGTCGTCGAGGTGGAGAGCGGTACAGGGCGGGGAATTCCGGTAGTGGTGGAACGGAGTGCGCCGGGGATCGTCTCTGTGACCGAAGGGAAGGTTTATGTGACTGGGGTGGACCCGGATCTGCCGGTTTGGCTCGAGGTGGCGGGCTTTGAACTCGGAGTTGTGGCAGCGAAGCCTGTGGGCGCGGGAGTCTTCCAATTGGATTTGACTGTGGCGTTTGCGCGTTTGGGGCCGAAGGAAGTTGTTGTGCGGCAGGGAGGCCGGTCTTCTCAGCGCGGCGTATTTGTGATGTGAGCAGTGTGATGGCGGCCGTGCCAGGCGTAGAGCTGCAGCAGTTTGTCGAGTGTCATGACGCCGTTGTCAGGATGGATGATCTCTCGGGCGAATTGGTCTGCGGGGGTGAGTTCGAGCATGACAGTCATTCGGTGATGGACGTTGTCGATGATGGCGAGGGAGTGTTCGATCGGGAGCGAGGAGTCAGGGAGTTGGGACCAGGCATTCTCATCGTAGGGCTTGATTGTGGGTTTATCTTCTGTGAGGCCGAGACGAAAACGGATGAAGGCATTCATATGGGAATCGGCGATGTGGTGGATGAGTTGGCGTACGGTCCAGCCGCCTTCGCGATAAGGGGTGTCAATTTGGCTTTCGCCCAGGGTATCCAAGGCCGAGCGGACGTGGCGAGGCAGGTCTCGGATTTCAGCGATCGAGGCCTGACGTTCGGATTCCTGAGTGAAGGGGGTGAAGGAAAAATTCCCAACCGGGTAGCGCGGGTCTGACATAATTTCATTATGGAACGTCGATCGTTTTTTCTCACGACCGCGACCCTATCTTCAGCCATGATGATGCAAGGGCAAGCTCCGGCTCCGCCCAAGACGCATCTGAAGGTTGGCGATATGGCCCCGGACTTTAGCGTGCCCACCACAGCGGGCAAGCCATTCAAACTTTCTGACTACAAGGGCAAGAACGGAGTGGTGGTTGCATTTTTCCCCGCTGCGTTCACCGGTGGTTGAACAAAGGAAATGACCGGGTACCAGGCTGGTATCCAAAAGTTTAAAGACTTGGGTTTTGAAGTCATTGGTCTATCCACTGACAACATACCCAGTTTGAAGTATTGGGCTGACAATGTGATCAAGCCTGACTTCTCGCTTGGGAGCGACTTCGCAACGCGCAAGGTAGCAGAAGCTTATGGCACGTTGATGAAGGATCGTGGAATCTCTAACCGAGCCACCTTTGTGGTGGATATCGATGGGAAGATCACAAGCATCGAAGAGGGAAATACGGCGGTCGACGTAACCGGAGCGGTTACGGCTTGTTCACGGAGTAAAGGCAAGGTTTAGTGGCTGCGCCGTTACTCGAAGTTCAAAACATCACAGTAATTCGCGGAGAGAGGCCGGCCCTGAACGGCCTCTCCTTGCGTATTGAGGATGGTGAGCATGTGGCGATTCTTGGCCCTAATGGCTGTGGGAAGTCGACGTTGCTCAAAGTGATTACTCGCGAAGAGTATCCGCTCTTGCGCCCTGACAGCTTTGTTCGCATTTATGGACAGGAGCGCTGGCACCTCGATGATTTGCGCAAGTGGCTGGGTATCATCTCGAATGACTGGCAGGCGAAGGGGACCAGGGATGTGAAGGCGCGCGAGCTGGTGCTGGGCGGTTTCTTCAATAGCGTGGTGATCGAGCCTTATCACGAGGTTACCGATGAGATGCGTGAGCTGGCCGATGCTGCCTTAACCGACATGGGCGTAATGCATCTGGCCGAGCGTTGGACCGATGAGTTGTCCAGTGGCGAGGGGCGGCGAGTGTTGCTGGCCCGTGCTCTGGTGCATACTCCCAAGGCGTTGCTGCTCGATGAGCCAGGTACCAGTCTCGACTTTGCGGCACAGCTTCATTTGAATGAGTTGATAAGTGCACAGGCGCGGTCGGGCAAGACGATTGTACTGGTGACGCATCATTTGAGCGATATCCTTCCCGAGATGGAGCGGATCGCCTTCTTGAAGGGTGGCCGTATTGTCGATGACGGGCCGAAACAGAAGATGCTGACCAGCGCGAAGATGAGCGAGTTGTTTGGCGCAAAGCTGGAAGTGGTTGAGCGCGAGGGCAGGTATGCTCTGGTTTAGCGCCGTGCTGTTGATAGCCGGGATGGATCTCTTTGAAGCAGGGCAGGGTGGCTACATGACCTACCGCATCCCTGGCATGGTGAAGCTTGGCGATGGGACCCTGCTTGCTTATGCCGAAGCACGCAAGGACGGGCCAGGGGATTGGGCCGATATCGATGCGGTAATGCGGCGTAGTGAAGACGGAGGGCAGCATTGGTCTGATCGTGTAGTGCTGGCTGATCTTGGCACCGAGACGGTGAACAATATAGTCGCCATTGCCGGGCGCGGCAAGCACGAAGTACATCTGATCTATTGCGTCAACTATGCGCGGGCCTTCTATCGGCACAGCCTCGATTCAGGCAAGAGCTTTACCGAGCCGTTAGAAATTACCAGTGCCTTTGAGCCGTTGAAGAAGCACTACGACTGGAATGTGATCGCCACAGGGCCGGGGCACGGAATTCGCTTGCGATCAGGTAGGCTTCTGATCCCGGTATGGCTATCGACGGGCGGAAAGGCGCATCGCCCAAGCGTCGTATCGACGCTCTTCAGCGACGATGAGGGCAAGACCTGGAAGACCGGCGAAATTATCCTTGGGCAATTGCGAAACCCAAGTGAGACAGTGGCAGTTGAGTTGAAGGATGGCCGCGTGATGATGAACCTGCGCAGCGAGAGTGATGCTCTCAGGCGGGCGGTGGTCTATAGCAAGGATGGCGGGAGTGGATGGTCTGCCCCTGAGTTTGTGCCGGAACTGAAGGAGCCGGTTTGCATGGCGAGCCTGCTTAGGTATCCGGCTGGCAAGAAGCCCCTGCTCTTTGTAAATCCCGATCATGTCGATGCAGATGCTGCAACGAAGAAGGGGCGCAATTCGATGCGCCGCAACCTGACCTTGCAGGGGAGTTGGGACGAGGGGCGTAGTTGGAGAGTGCTTGAAGTGATCGATCCTGAGATTTCTGCTTATTCCGATCTGGCTGTGAATGCCCGAGGTGAGGTGCTGGTGCTTTATGAGAAGGGCGGACGCAAAGGGAATATGTACTTCACCGAAGCGCTGCGTTTGGTGAAGATCAAGACTCCGTTGAAATAGCTCGGCCTGACCGCGCAGCTTTACATGACTTTTACATTGCTTCGGGCTGCAGCGCGAAACTCACGTTCGTGGATTGTGTTTTATTCATCAGGAGCGAAAGAACTTATGAAAAACAAGATTCTCAGAATGATGATGATGGTGACGCTGGTTGCCGGTTTGAGCTTTGCTCAGGGTGGCAAGCGCGGTGGCCGTATGGCCGAACAGCTTGGATTGAGTGAAGATCAAAAGCCTCAGGTGCAGTCGATCCTGAAGGAGCAGCGAGAAGCGATGCAGACCGCTCGCAAGAATAATGCTTCCAAGGACGATCTGAAGGCGATTCATCAGAAGACCCATGACAAAATGTCCGGTGTGCTTAACGCGGATCAGTTGCAGAAGTTTGATGCCGGGGCGAAGAAGATGAAAAATCGCCGTAAGCCGCAAGCTGACTAAGGATCACCGATCTCAAGTCGCAGTTCAGAACATGGAGCCCCTCCGGGCTCCATGTTCTGTTTTGGGACTGAACCCTTTGTGTGTACGATGGATAGTCTATGACCATCCTTTCCCGATTGGAGCAATGGAAAGAGCGCGAAGTCATTTCGCCAGAACAGCACGCGCTGCTGGCGGGCCTCTCGCGTGGGGAACCGTTTTCCGTTTTTCTTGAGCTGAATATTCTCCTGTATGCGGGCATTCTGCTCTTTGTTGGCGGCCTTGGATGGACCGTAAGCACATGGTCGCAGCAAATGGGTGACTTCCTGGTGTTGACCCTTCTCACCTTGATTCTCGCGGCCTGTTTTTGGTACAGCTTCTCTCGGGCGCCTGACTGGGCTCCTAAGGAAGTTCCTTCACCAAACCTGGTCTTCGATTACGTGCTTTACCTCGGATGTCTCATTTGGACTGTAGAACTCGCTTACATCGAGAATCGGTTTCAAATGCTTTCCGGACAGTCGGATCTCTATCTGCTCGCGACTGCAGGCCTGTACTTTTTCCTGGCCTATCGTTTCGACAACCGCTTTGTGTTGTCGCTCGCTTTGACTTCGCTTGCAGGATATTTCGGACTCACCATCTCGCACTGGCGATCCAATCAGAACTCAGAGTACCGGCAATATGCGATCCTCTACAGCCTAATGGCCGGTGGCGCTGGAATTCTTCTTGAGCGGCAAGGCCTAAAACCGCATTTCTTCGGCACCTATTTGAATATTGCGGCCAATGTCCTTTTCTGGGCACTGCTCTCTGGTATTTTCGAGCGGCTAAACCACGTCGTCTGGTTTCTCTTCCTACTATCGGCTTGTGGGGCGTCGCTCGCATGGGGTCTTAAGCGCCGGGAATTTTCCTTTGTTGCTTATGCGGCATTCTATGGCTACGTGGGAGTCAGCTCGATCCTCCTTCGCGGCTTGTATGATTTCGCTGTAGTTACTTATTTCCTGGTCACTGGCGTCGCCATGCTCGTCTTGCTAGTCTGGATCGCGCGCCGTTTCGGGAGAGAGCAGTGAGAACCTACAACCCATCCGATGAAGAATCGCTCCTTGCCCGCAGTCTGCTGAAGGACTGGGCGGGTGAAGGCTTTCTCTCGGAATCGCAGCATAAACAGATGGAGCGGGAAACCGTATGCGAACTGCGCCGCACGAATATCTTCCTCAGGCTCGTCCTCTTTTTCTTTGCACTGATCATCGTTGGTGCCGCAGTGGGGCTGTTTTTCCTTCTATTCCTCGAAAGATCGTCGCAGCAAACGATAGGGCTCTTCCTGCTAGCTTTTGCCGCTGTTTCTTATGTTGCCGCAGAACTCGCCACCTCCAAAGCCCGGCTCTATCGATATGGGATTGAGGAAGCCCTCCTCGTTTGCTGCGTCGGGTTTGTCTGTGTTGGAATGTATTTCACTTTGTCCAGCGGATCATTCCTGTTTACGTCAGAACGGAACGCAGCGGAATTCCTTGCAGCCGTTGCTGGGTCGATCCTGTCGCTGTGGATATGGCATCGTTTCGGGCTCCCCTACTTTTTTCTAGGAGCGATGATTTTTGCGGTCTGGCTGCCTTCGTACTGGACCTCGTCCGATGCGACCCGTCACGTTGCCGTCGCCGCGCTGTATGCCGCTGCTTTGTTGACCGTGATGATCGTACGTCCTCGCCATCGCTTCACGTTTTTAATCCAACAGTATTCGATCGCCGAAGCACTTCTCTGGTTCGGCATCTATCTGGCGATCAACCTTCAGCTTTCCGATTCGAAGTTAAGCGGGCGGGCCACCACGGAATTCGCAAGGCCGTTCTATTGGACGACCTGGACTTTAATCTGGTGCCTGCCGCCGCTCGTTCTCGCTCGTGGCCTTCGCTTTAAGGACCGGTTCGTCATCGTGGCGGGAGCAATCGTTGCGATTCTCACCCTGATCACGAACAAGTCTTATCTCGGCGGAGAGCGGCATACCTGGGACCCGATGCTGCTCGGCGCATTCCTGATCGTTGTTGCACTTGTCATTAGACGCTGGCTCGCCAGTGGGCTGAACGAAATCCGCCACGGCTTTACGGCTCGCCGTCTTTCAGGAAAGGATAAAGTTTGGCTGAACACAGCAGCTACTGCACTCGGACTCGCAGCGCCGAATGCAATCGCGTCAAGCCCGCAAGCAGCCAGTCCCGATGCTCAATTTGGTGGAGGAGATTCGGGAGGCGGAGGCGCTAGCTCCGAGTGGTGATGCCGTCGTTATTTGGAACATAACCGCGCAGCGATAGGATCCTGCGGAGATACTCTTATTTCCCCTGCTCCGCTTTGTGGATTCTATTAACGAGGATGTCTATTCACGGACTCGGATCACCTGACCAGGTTTGATCGACGTCATCGCAGTAAGACACGATTCGACCACAAGCAGGAGATCTGCGAGCCGATTTGATTTGGCGCTCACAACCAAAACCGCGATGCTTCGTTTGGCCATGTTCTGTTGGTACTGCAAACCTTTGTCAAGCGTGAAGAATAGTTCAAAACCGGCGGACTCGGCGAGTGAAAGCAACTGCCCATTCTTTTTGCCCGCGAACCCCGCTTCGGGTACGGTTTGGCAGTAATGGCCTGAAATTGCAAATTTGAGTTTTCGCGGGACGCACTCATCCAGCAAGACCTTCATCCCAACTCGCCGACCAGGAGCGATTTCGCCAATTCCAAAGCGGCAATGGCTGAATCCTTCGATACCGTTGGGAAATCGTCCAGGAATTCATCAATCGTTTGACCACCTTCCAGGTAGTCCAACAGGGCCTGAAACGGAACTCGCGTTCCCCGAAAAACAGGAGTTCCACCGAGGATGTCCTCGTCCTTTATGATGATGCTGTCTAATGGCATTGGTTCGTCAATACGTCCGAAATCTCATTGTATCGCGTGGGCATTCAACTTTACCGAGTCACTGGTAGCGGTCGCAATTGCCGATTGTGGCGGGGAATCGGGGTCCGGCTGCTATCTTCCCACGAGTTCCGCGAGCCGGTATCTCAGTACTCTCTCAACCACTATAAATCGCTCCGCGTGCCACGTCGCTGCGAAGCCAGCTCTCCTGTACGGCGGCTCGGCTTGTACTACTCTTCTTCCCCCCTGCTCCGGTTATCGGGCAGATCCCGCTTTGAGGAGGTCCAGCAAGGGTTAATCCAAATTGAGATGTAACCATGGCTCAACTCGATTGGTCCCAGTGCCCGGCGGTGAAAAGCGTACCGGGGAGAGTGAGCGGCGCATGGGTGTTTAAGGGCACTCGTATGCCGGTGCAGACTGTGTTTCTCAATCTGGAAGCTGGCATGTCTGCTCACGAGATTTCCGGGGAGTTTGACGTTTCGCTTGATCAAATCCAAGCTGTGCTCCATTTCGCTAGCCAGAGCCTTGCAAAAGAGCCGATGCTGGTGCCGTGAAGATTCTGTTCGATCATGGTACCCCACGATCCATTGCCCGAAGCCTTGCCGGACATGAGGTAACCCGAGCCGCGCAACTGGGCTGGTACGAGTTGGGAAATGGAGTCCTCATCCAAAGCGCGGAAGAAGCAGGTTACGATCTCTTTCTGAGCACTGACCAGAAAATCCGCTGTCAACAGAACCTGAGCCGCCGGAAGATTGCCTTCGTGGTTTTAACTGACCAACAGTGGCCTAACGTTAGGCTTCTCCTTGAAGGGATCGTTGCCGCAGTTAATTCTGCGGCTATCGGAAGCTACGCTGAAGTGGATATCCCATTCCCGCCGAAGCCAACCCGTAAGTAGGAAGAATTGAAGAGGGGGGATGCGATAGACTACCCCACGATGAACACTAGTTACCCAAATGCCGCTGCCGAAGATGCCGTCCGCGCAGCGCTTGCCCGCTTTAATGCCGCCGCCAAGGTAGGCGACGCCGCCGCACTCGAATCTGTGCTTGCCCAAGACCTGATGTACAGCCACTCCAACGCCAAAGTAGAGAACAAGGCTGAGTGTATCGCCGCCTTGGTGCGTTCAAATATCGATTTTCAAGAACGCGACGCCTCGACCATACTGGTTAGCAGCGATGGAAGCTCCGCTATGGTCCACGGTAAAATGGACGCTCACAACCCCGGCGGTGTGATCGTGCCGCTGCACTTCATGATGATGTGGGTGAAGTCTGGCGAAAATTGGCTGCTCTTAGGCCGCCACACGGCGAAATTGCCGAACTGATCTCTACGCGCTCTTACTTGCGGGCGAGGATCGCGTCGAGCGGTGAATGTTCAAGGACAATGCCCTGAACATCGCGGAAGCCTGCGCTCTCGAGGATTTCTTTGTACTCGCTGAGGCGGCGCTCTTTGCCCTCTGTAACGACAAGCATGTTTAAGGATTGCAGGAGTGTCCAGAGCGGCTTGACCCCCGATTCATCGAGCAATTTTTCAGCAATCAGGATTGCGCCACCTTCGGGCAGCGACTCGTAGATCTTCTTAAGCAGGAGGTCGATCTTGGCTCGCGTCCAATCATGGAGAATACGGCCCAGGGCAAAGAGATCAGCTTTCGGGAAAGGGTCGTTAAAGAAGTCGCCGCCTATGGTGTCGATGCGGGCTGAGAGGCCTGCTGCATCGATCACTTCCTGGGTGACATTCAACACAGCCGGCAGATCAAAGACGCTCGCTTTGAGATTCGGGTAGACTTGGCACGCGGCTATCGGCAGGTGACCGGTTGCGCCGCCAAGATCCAAAATGTGCTGGAAGCCTGAAAGGTCAAAGGCCTTCACTACCTTGGGCGAACTGATCTGGCCGAAGGCATGCATACCCATCACGAATCGACGCTTGTCTTCTTCGGTTTTGTAGTAGTGCGAGAAAAGTTCTCCCTGACCACCAAAGACCTGTTCCCAGCGGTGTGTGCCTTCACGTACTGCATCCGGGAGCTTGGCCCAAAGATGCCAGAGTGCCTTCTGTGAATACTCGATGTAGCCGATTAGCGAGTTGGGCGAAGTACGTGTGAGGTAGGTGGACGACAAAGGTGGGTTGGTGTAGGCACCGTTTTCGAGGGTGAGGAGTTCGAGATGAACGCAGGTGTTGAGCAGCCGCTCGAGCGCGTCGGGGTTAGCCTGGATCAGCGAGGCTAGTTGATGGGCGCCAAGCGGTGCGTGCTCAAGGTGGTCGAAGACGCGGAGTTCGACGGCGGTGAACATCGCCTGTGAGCGGCGGAAAGCTTCAATCAGGAAGAGAATTGGCTCGGGGTTGGGTAGGGACATGAGATTAATGCCAGCGCGAGTAGGATATCAGGGTCCAATATATGGCTGGCATTGAGAAGAGGCTGGAGTCGAGGCGGTCGAGCCACCCACCATGACCAGCCAGCATGGTGCCTGAGTCTTTCATGTTGGCACCGCGCTTGAGCGCGCTCTCGGATAAATCCCCAATTTGCCCTGCGACGTTGCCGATGATCGATAGCAGGGCAGCCCCAAGGAGGCTGACCTCCGGCAGAACTTTGGGCAGGTAGATGCAACCAAAAAGGACGCTAGCGAGGACGCCACCCAAAGCCCCTTCTATTGTCTTGCCAGGGCTGATTGAAGGAGCGAGTTTGTGCTTGCCGAAGGCGCGGCCGGTGTAGTAAGCAGCGACGTCGCCCGTCCAGTTGAGGGCCGCAGCAAAGAAGAGCCAGTGATGACTTTTCTCGTGAAGCGCAATTCCGCATCGCCAGGCCCCAAAGATGTAAAGGATGCCTAAGACGAAGGCGCCTGCGCTGGCGAAGCCCGTCTTGAAGTCTCCGACGCGCAGGCTCAGACCAAATGCCAGTAATGGAAGCAGTGCAACGGATGTCCAGCCAATATCAGGAAGGGTCAGCAGCGCAAGGCCAGCAACATAGCCAGTAAGGCTGAAGCTGATCAGCCCCTGATTCTCGACGATGCGGGCAAATTCCCGGAAGCAGAATACAGCCAGCAAGCAGACGGCCAGAACAAAAAGCCAGGACGGTGCGAAGAAGATACTGTAAATGCCGAAGGGAACCAGCCAGGCAGCGGTGATGATCCGTCTCATCGCGAGGCAACGCCGACAGGAACGGAGTCGGGTTCCTTCAAAGCCGATATTGGTTCTCCAACTCCGCCGAAGCGACGTTCTCTTCGTTGGTATTCAAGAAGCGCCTCGAGGAGATGGCGGCAGCGAAAGTCTGGCCACAGAGTCGTCGAAACGACGAGCTCACTGTAGGCAATCTGCCAGAGAAGAAAGTTGCTGACACGCATTTCACCCGAGGTGCGGATCAGCAGGTCTGGTTCGGGGAGTCCATTGGTGTAGAGATGGCGCTCGATCAATTCCTCATCGATTGCATCGGCGGGAACGCCTGAAGCGATGATGCCACGGACGGCGTCAACGAGTTCGGTGCGGCCGCTGTAATTGAGCGCCAGATTGAGTTGGAGCCCCGTGTTTGCAGCGGTCATGCCGGTAACGTGTGCCAGTTCGGTTTGCACATAGGCGGGGAGTTCTTCGATACGACCGATGGCAGTAAGACGAACGTTGTTCTCGCGCAGAGTGGAAAGTTCGGAACGAAGATAGAGCCGTAGGAGTTGCCAAAGTGCCTGTACTTCGAGGGTGGGACGCTTCCAGTTTTCTGTAGAAAAGGCGTAGAGCGTAAGTGCTTCAATGCCTAGCCTTGCCGAGGATTCAACGATTTCGCGGACACTGTTAATACCGGCTTTGTGACCGGCAATGCGCGGCATGTGGCGCTGCTTGGCCCATCGGCCATTCCCGTCCATGATGACGGCAATGTGTCGCGGCAAACGCGAAGGATTGAGGCTCTTTGTCAGGAGCCATTCCTCAGACCCAGGTTTCAGTGTCTCGAAGAAATCATTCATTGCAACCTACCATGGTACAACGATGCCGCTCGATGCTTCCACGTAGAAGAAGGGAGGGATAAGGGCTGCTACACCGAGGAAAGACCCGAATGGAAGTTCGTAGGTTGTAGCGTCTTTCTTGCTGAGTGCAATGAAGAGAAGGCCCAGCACCGAGCCCGCAAGGCTGCCGAGAATCAGAGTCAGCAGTGAGCCCTGCAATCCGTAGAAGGCCCCGATCATGGCAATCATCTTTACGTCGCCAAAGCCGAGACCTTCGCGGCCTCGAAGGCGATAATAGAGTTCGCCGATTCCCCATAGAACGAAGGCAGGTAAGAGCCCACCAAGCAAAGCTTCTCCAAGATTCAGAAAAGATTCCCTCCAGCTTGAAGGAAGTATGAAATGGCCTATAAAGGTCGGCATTGGAACAAAGAAGCTGAGTAGGAAACCGAAAATCATGCCACCGACCGTGAATTCATCAGCCAGAATCCGCTCTTCAAAATCCATGAAGGTCAGACCGACAATCAGAGCGCAAAAGATGCAGAGCTTGATCGCGTCCGGGGTGGCGCCGAATCGCATCACGGAGGCAAAGAAGAGCAAGCCGGTGATGAGTTCAACCGCTGGATACCGCCATGAAACAGGAGCAGCGCAATTGCGGCACTTGGCACCCAGGATCAAATAGCTCAAGACAGGGATGTTGTCGTACCAGGCGATTTGTTTTTCACACGCAATACAAAAAGACCGTGGGTGAACTACGCTGAGGTCGCGCGGTAAGCGGAAGATACAGACATTCAGAAAACTGCCGATCAGGAGCCCGAAGAGGGCGGCAATTGAGGCCACCAGGACTATGTCAGACATTTTGGAGCTCCTTGTACGCCGTGAGGGTGTTTGCCACCATGTGTTCCAGGGTGAAGAGTTGCAGGTAGCGGCGGCGGGCATTCTCGCTAAAGCGGAGTGCGAGGTTGCGATCCTCCCGGATAGCTTGTATCGCCTTTGATATCGCCGTCTTGTTGTTTTGAACAAGGAGCCCAGAGAAGCCTTCGTCTACCGCTTCTGGCAGACCGCCAACCCGGCTGGCAACGATGGGCATGCCGGCAGCCATTGCCAGCAGTACGGCAGAGCCGAGACCTTCGCTTTCGCTGAGGTAGAGGAAAAGCAGGCCGCCTTTGAGTGCGTCGGATAGATTCTCGCTGAGGATGAGTTCAGCCGATGCTTCCTTGCAGCCCAGATGCATCAACGCATTCATCTTGCCCGGGTCTTCGCTCTTGAGTCCTGCAATGTGTTGCTGCAATGCTGCCGGTTGGATGTCTGGCACTCCGTCGTAGACAACGCGAATGCGCTCAGCAGGAATATTGGCTCGCTTCAGTTCGCGTACGGCAGCTTGCGAGACGGCAAGGTAGCCAGCGGCCCGCGCGTACTTCTTCTGCGAGGCCCAGGTTTGCTTCACTGGAAAAGCGACTCGACGGGATACGAAAAAAGGGCTCAGGCTGGCGAGCGCCGCGAGGGTGTGGGAGTGAGAATCCTGCACATGCACTATGTCCTGATTGCGACTGGAGGCGAGCATGGTGGTGAGACCGACCTCTTTCGTTTGGAGGCCCGACTGGCTGCAGAGATCCCACAGCAGCGAGCCCTGTCTCACCAGCACTGTCACATGGTGACCTTGTTCGCGCAAGCCTTCTGCGAGGTATAGAGTCTGCCATTGACCACCGCGCATTTTCCAACCCGAATCAGCAAGAAGGATCTTCATCGTTGAGGTGCCATGTTCCTTGCTTTGGCGTATTTGAGGAAGGTGTAGATACCTGCCATATAAGCGATCGCGAGTCCTTCAGGGCCATCAAGGAATCCCCGTTGCAGGAAGTAGCTCTTGAAGAAGGTCCAGGCTGGGTCGATGGCCATGTGCCGCCAGGTAATCGATCGCTTGTCGTCAATCAGTTGCTCTGCGGCGAGAGTAGTATAGCGATCCATCGTGCGCAAGTGCTCACTGAGGGAATCGCATGTGTAGTGAAGGAGGTTTGCGTCGAGGTTTCCCACAGATCCATTGACTGCCACGCTTTCATGGACGTACTCACCAATCCATTTCGCCTTTCGGCGATCAAATAATCGCACCTTACGGTCGGGATACCAGCCGGAATGGAGAATCCAACGGCCCAGGTATTGAGCGAGCCGCGGCATTGTGTATCCGTCGAAATGGGCGCCATGTTTCTTGAGGTGCCAGATCTCACCTTCAAGGGCTTCGCTGAGTGCTTCGTCGGCGTCGATGCTGAGGACCCAGTCATTCTCGCAGGACTCTGCAGCGAAGTTCTTCTGGGCCGCATAGCCACGCCAGTGCGTTTCGATCACCCGGGCCCCATGATTTTGAGCCAACTCTACTGTGCGGTCGTTTGAGCCACTGTCGATGACGACGATTTCGTCACAGCAGCGCAGGCTCTCGATGGCGCGAGCGATCTTGAGTTCTTCGTTATGAGTAATGATGGCGGCCGAGATCTTCATCGACATTAATAGCGTAGCGGAGCAATCATGAAGCAGAGTAAAAAAATCAGCGCCGCTATAGCGGCAAAGGCACGGCGTTGCGGGCTGAGGGGCGAGTCGTCATAAATCTGTGGATGTCTTCTGCCCAAAAAATATAACGCGATGGCCCAGCCCCACCAGGGCGGGTAGAAGTAGCCGAGCGGCACAAGAATCGCGATAGCAATGAGAGAAATTTGATTCGACAATTTTCCGGTCAGTGAATAGACGATGTGGCCGCCATCGAGCTGGCCGATAGGAAGCAAGTTGAGTGCTGTTGCGAAGACGCCTACCCAAGCTGCACGAGCCATTGGGTGAAGGTAGATCGAATCTGCAGGTATGCCCGGAAAGAAGATCGATTCGAAGAAGCGAATGATGAGAGGGGTGCCGAAAACGAGATCTCCTTCTATCGCTACTGGTGAGACATGGCTCATCCAGACTCCAAAGAAGAGGAAGGGAAGCAGCACCACCATACCGGCCAGCGGCCCGGCAATTCCAACGTCAAAAAGTACGGTGCGCGAGTAGATAATGGAGCGGATGCGAATGAAAGCGCCGAATGTGCCGATGAAGGTTGGAACAGGAAGGAAGTAAGGCAGCGTGGCGTCGAGCTGGTAATAGAGGCAGGCAAAGTAGTGACCTAGTTCGTGAGCCAGCAGAATCACAATCAGCGGGAGAGCAAAGGACAGGCCTGCAAACAGGGCGGCGGGGTTGATGAAGGCGTCGAAGAGGGCGAGAGCATCGGGCTCAAAACGAAATGCAGGCAGATTGTTTTCGAAGTTATAGACCATACGCGAGCCTGCTGCGCAGGTGGTCCAGAGGGTAATCAGTAACAGGGTGGCGGCTAGAAAGTATCTTGGCCGCTGCTGCTCTTCGATAATCACTCGGTTGGGTTAGAGAGTCTGCAGTTCTTTGCCGGGCTTGAAGCGAACTGCTTTGCCGGGCGGAATCGCAACTTCGTCGCCAGTGCGCGGGTTGCGGCCAATGCCGGTTTTGCGAGGACGGACGTTGAAGATTCCGAAGCCACGAAGTTCAATACGCTCCCCTTGTCCGAGGGCGCGCTTCATGCTTTCGAACACGGTCTCGACGGCCATTTCAGCCTTGGTTTTGGTGATGCCGGTTTTCGAAACCACTTCGTTGATGATGTCGAGCTTGATCATGAGCTGAATTCCTTGGGAGACGAGAACTAGTAGCTAAATTATTAAAAACAAGACCTTTACTATAGACTTTCAACCCCGCTCAAGTCAAGAGGCTTCAGTTTGAGCCCTCTGCTCCGCTATACTCTCACGATATGTTGCGTCGCAATTTACTTCCGTTCGGCTTTAGCCCTTTATGGGCTGCCTTTGCTCAGTCTGTGAATCCTGCCGCTCCTCGCGATGAGTCGTTCTGGACTATGTTGCGCAAGCAATTCCCCCTTCGCGAAGGGCTTGTCTATATGAACGCAGCGAATGTGTGTCCGGCGTCGTTGCCGGTGCTTGACCGGCACCAGCATTTTCTACGCGACTTTGAAGCCGACCCCAGTTTTCAGAACCGTGCGAAGTTTGGTCCACTGCGTGAGAAGGTGCGTGCACGTGCAGCGCAGTTTTTTGGAGTTACTGCCGACGAGATTGCGTTTACTCGTAATACGTCGGAAGCTTCGAACACGATCGTCCATGGTTTGAATCTCAAGGCGGGCGACGAGGTTGTATTAGTGGAAGACAACCACCCTTCAAATCTCGATTCCTGGAAGAACCATGCCAAGCGTCTTGGACTGGTCTTGAAAATTGTGCCGGCTACGCAGTTGATCGATTCAAGCGATGCCCTGGCCGAGAAGATTGAGGGGGCTTTCGGGCCCAAGACAAAGGTACTCGCTGTCACGCATGTGACCAGCAGCAGCGGGCTGGTTTACCCTGTGGCCAGACTTTGCCGCGCGGCCCGTGAGCGAGGCATCTGGAGCCACGTCGATGGGGCGCAAAGCGGAGGCATGCTGCCCGTGGATCTCCGGCAGATTGGTTGCGATTCCTATGCCACCAGTTCGCATAAATGGTTGATGGGGCCGCTTGAGGCCGGCGTACTTTTTGTTGTGAGCTCTCAGCAGAAAAATGTCTGGCCCTCGATCGTCAGCGTTGGCTATAGCGAAGACGGCAAAGGCGGGGCGCGTTTTCTTGAAGCTTATGGCCAGCGTGATGATGCTCGTCTCGCTGCACTCGACGCCACTTTCGACTTCCTGATGATGGTGGGAATGCCAGCAGTGGAGGTGCGGATTCGGCAGTTGACTACCCGGCTGATGGATCAACTGGCCAAGAATCCGAATGCCCAGTTGCGGACCAATCGCAAAGAAGGTTTGTACTGTGGCGTGGTGAAGGTGGATCTGCCTGCGGTGCCGAATTTGCAGGTGCTTGACGCAAAGCTTTACAAGGAGCAGGGCATGGCCTTTAGCGTGACGCCGGCAGGGCCACTGCGCGGCATTCGTGTCTCTCCGCACATCTACAATTCGCTTGAGCAGATGGATCAGGTGGCAGAAGCATTCCGGAAGGCATGAGCACGCTGTCTGAATTGCTGCTGGCTCCAGGAGTCTTTTCGCTTGGCTCCGCGGCTGTTTTGGGTGCTGCTCACGCATTGACCCCGGGCCACGGCAAGACCGTCGTCGCGGCCTATCTTGCGGGTACGCGTGGCTCTGCTTTTGATGCACTGCGTCTCGGCACCATCGTTACCTTCACGCACACGGCTAGCGTATTTGTTCTGGGTGTCTTGGCCTACTATCTGACCGAGTCTGTTGATCTGCAGGCGCTGCATCCGCTGTTGAACAAGGCGAGCGGCTTGCTGATTGCCGGAATTGGTTGCTGGCTGCTGTATCAACGCTTGCGTCCGAAGCAGGTCGCCGAGGCTGTTTCAGTGGTAGGTGGTGGCGACCATCCTCATGGCATGTCACTCAAAGCTCTGGGAGTCTC
>CAZZGS010000016.1:0-20041 GCA_964653845.1 uncultured Bryobacter sp. | reverse complement strand
GTATTGAGAGTGGCGGCATTATTGCGGGCAATGCCAGGCCTTCGGTTGAGACGATTGGGGAATTCAAGCTGGTTCGGGCCAACTTTAACGCCGAGTATGGACGCACCGGTGGCGGGGTGCAAATATTTACTACGCGAAGCGGAAGCAATGAACTGCATGGGGCTGTGTTCAATTACCTGCGGAATGACAAGCTGGATGCTCGCGGATTCTTCCAGCGTGCGCGGCAGATCAATCGTCAGAATGAGTTTGGTGCGACCATTGGCGGCCCACTCTACATTCCGAAGATCTATAACGGCAAGAACAAGACCTTTTTCTACTTCGTCTATGGCGGCTATCGCTTTCGTCAGGGTTCGCCGAATACGCTGCAGAGTCTGATTCCGCTGGACTTCCGGCAGGGTGATTTTTCACGGGCGGCGCCAATTTATGACCCAACGACCAATCGCAGCACGCCTAACGGCATTGTTCGCGATCAGTTTCCGGGAAACCGGATTCCGGCCAACCGAATTTCGAGTGTGTCGCGTAACATTCTGCCGCTGTTGCCGACGCCTGATAATGCTGCAATCTTTAACAATTTCCTGTCCTCTGGCCGTGGTCAAACCAATAGCAACCAGTACAACCTGAAGATGGATCATGCTTTCTCGGACAAGAATCGCATTTCTGGCTATTACTACAACGATCTGAACGAAATCCTCGACCCGGAGTTGGTGCCGGGGCCGACGACTCCGAATCGATCGACTGCCAGCCGGAACAATTGGGTGCGGCTAAGTCATGATCTTGTGATCAAGCCTACGATGTTGAATCACGTCACGCTTGGTTATACTCGCACGGCGGTGCGAATTGCCGCCTATAGTTTGAATCAGGATTGGCCTACAAAGCTCGGGCTGACTGGAGTGAACCGCGGACCAGATAATACGTTTCCTTGTATCGAGTTTATTGCTTCGGGCTTCTCTCGCCTGGGAGATCAGAATTGTAATAGCCGCGTGTTTCAAACCAATAATGCGTTTCAGTTGGGCGAGAGTTTTTCGTGGATTCGCGGCAGCCACAACCTGAAGTTTGGGCTCGACTTCCGCTTTATGGAAACCAATGGGATCGACCCTTGGCGGACGATGGGTTGGTTTCAGTTCAATGCACTTGAGACAGCGCTGCCAGGCACTGCCAATAGTGGCAATGCGATCGCCAGCTTCTTGCTGGGTGGTGTGAATCGCGGGCAGTTGCAGGTGTTTAGTTACTTCCCTCGCAACCGCTACCAATATTTTGCCGGATACGCGCAGGACGACTGGAAGGTGAGCCGTAAGCTGACGCTGAATTACGGGTTGCGCTATGACGTGTTCATTCCTCGTTATGAGAATCGCGACAATCTGTCGACGTTTGATTTGAACCTGCCCAATCCGGCCGCTGGAAACCGGCCTGGTGCGATGGTGTTTCTGGGTGATGGCCCTGGGAGGAGCGGCTTGCAGCGGTTGGCTGACACCGACTATAAGGCTTTGGGGCCGCGTCTAGGCCTGGCCTATGCGCTTACGCCCAAGACTGTGTTGCGCAGCGGCTATGGAATCTATTACGCCCAGGGGAATGCCAATGCCGGTTTGCGCGACTCCCTGCAATCGAGTGTTGGTTTTGTGGCGCAGCCTGTGTTTCAGAGCCTCGATGCCGGTGTGACGCCTGGCTTTAACTGGGATGGTGGGTTTC
This sequence comes from uncultured Bryobacter sp., assembly GCA_964653845.1. Lineage (GTDB taxonomy): Bacteria > Acidobacteriota > Terriglobia > Bryobacterales > Bryobacteraceae > Bryobacter. Next base: position 18,355 of record CAZZGS010000016.1, on the reverse strand, counting down.
CGCAGAACTTTGCGCAGCCACCTTTCATCAATCCTGCGGCTGGCAATGGCTCCGATGTGCGCATGATGCTTCGAAGCGATGGCCGTGCGCCTTACTTCCAGAATTGGTCGTTGACGGTGGAACGTGAGCTTAGCCAGAGGATCAATCTTGAAGTGACTTACCTTGGCACGAAAGGTACGCGGCTGGGCAATGGATTGGTGCACTGGAATGAGCTGAATCCTTCGAATCTGGCGCTGGGATCTTTGCTGACCCGGAACATCAATTCGCCTGAAGCTGTGGCGGCTGGCATTCGTGCGCCGTACGCTGGCTTTACCGGTTCTGTTGCGCAGGCGCTGCGGCCTTATCCGCATATGCAGGCAGTGTGGAACCGCAGTAACCCGGCGGGGTCCTCAACCTACCATGCGTTGCAGACGCAGTTGCAGGTGAGGAGTTATCGCGGCCTCGATGTGCAGATGGCGTATACGTGGGCCAAGACCTTGTCAGATTCCGACATTCTTGCCGGTGGTGGGCCTGCGGGGCAGACTACCTACAATCGAGGGCAGGAGAAGGCGATTGCTACTACGGACGTGCCGCATATCTTTGCGCTTAGCTACAGCTATCAGATTCCTTCGTTTAAGAATGCCAGCCGGCATGTTTTGGGCGGCTGGACCATATCTGGGATCCATCAGTATTCGGTGGGGACCCCGATCACGCTTACGGCCAACAATACGTTGCCGCTCTTTACTTCTGCGTTGCGCCCGAATGTGCTTTCGGCTGAAAGGCGCGTTGAGGTGGACAACTTCGATCCAGCTCGCGATCTGTGGATCAACCGTGCTGCGTTTAGCGCCCCGGCTGCGTTGACGTTTGGTTCGAGCGCACGAGCGTTTACAAACTTGCGGAATCCGAATTTTCTGAATGAGAACTTTGGCCTGATCAAGAGGATCAAGCTTATGGACCGGCTGCAATTGCAGTTCCGGGCCGAGTTGTTCAATGCCTTCAATCGGACGGTGTTTGCCGGGCCGCAGGGTAATGTGAGTAATGCCCAGTTTGGCCGCATTTCCGGTCAATCGAATACGCCGCGCCAAGGCCAGGTTGCCTTGCGCGTAGAGTTCTAATGAGCTTGCTGCGCTGCGTGCTCGTTGTCGCAGCGGCTCTGACGTTGAACGGTGAGTTTCGCGCTGGCGTTGCGCGGGTCAAGATTACGCCTGATACGCCGGCCTGGCTGATGGGATTTGGTGCGCGTACGCATCCGGCTTCTGTGGTTGGCCTCGATCTTTACGCCAAGGCTCTTGCGCTTGAAGACGGTGGCAAGGGGCGAGTGGTGATTGTTACCGCAGACCTGATTGGATTTACGGAGCGGAGCACGAATGAATTGGCTCGCAGGGTGTTGGCTAAGCACGGGTTGACGCGGGATCAGATTGTATTTCTGGCTTCGCATACGCACTCGGGGCCAGCGGTACTGGACCGGATGACGATTAGCCAGGGCGAAGGGCCGGCCTTTGACCGCGAAGCTGAAACCTATACGGTTCGTTTGATCGATCAGTTGGAGCAGGTGATCTCGGCTGCACTTGCGAAGCTTGAGCCGGTGAGAGTTTCGAGTGGTTGGGCCGAGGCGGGATTTGCGTTTAACCGGCGGACAGAGCAACTGGCCGTGATTCGACCAGGGGAGAAGTTTCCCGCTCCGGTTGATCATCGTGTGCCGGTGCTTCGGCTGAAGAGGAAGGATGGCAGTGCGCTTGCTCTGCTCTTTGGCTATGCCTGCCATCCGACAGTGCTGACTGGCGACACTTACGAGGTGAGTGGCGACTATCCGGGCTATGCACAGGCGGCGATTGAGGAGTTGTTGCCTGGGGTGACGGCGATGTTTGTACCGCTGAGTGCCGGGGATCAGCGGGCAACTCCGCGCGGGACTCGCGAGCTTGCGCAGAGGCATGGCAAGAGTTTGGCTGAGGCGGCGTTGTCGGCGAAGTTCAGTCCGTTAACGGGGCCGCTGCAGACGGCTATTGAGGAAATACGTTTGCCCTTCGCTTCGCATACCAAAGAGGCTTATGAGGCGGAAGCATTGAGTTCCGATCGATTTGCGGCACGAAGGGGTAAAGCGATGCTGGCTGCTATGGCTGCCAAGAAGATGCCCCTCGATACGGCTTATCCAATCCAGGCGATCCGGATTGGCCAGATCACGCTGCTCGCGCTGCCTGGGGAGGTGGTGGTGGATTACGCTTTGCACTTTAAGGCCAAGTACGGGAATCGATTGGTTGTTGCCGGTTATGCGAATTTTCTGCCGGGCTACATTCCGAGTCTGCGGGTACAGCGGGAAGGTGGTTATGAGGCTGGTGACGCCATGATGTATTTTATGCAGCCGGGATGGTTTACCGATGAAGTGGAGGCGTTGGTGCTTGGGGGCTCTGCGAAAGTGCTTAAGTCTGTCGGCCTTTTGCCGTCTGGTTCCACTTCCGAATCACGCGGGTCTCTTTCTCCCAACCGAGGACGCTGATTGAGGCGGTGCTGAGGGCGAGCATGCGTGCGTTGATTGCAGGGAGACCGAGGTAGTTGCAGGCGAGAAGACGCAGGAGATGGCCGTGGCCGAATAGGGCTACGTCGCCGCTAGCGGCGAGGGCGGCTTCAACGACGTTGCCGCTGCGCTCGTAGACTTGTTGCATGTTTTCACCGTCTGGGGTGCCGTGGGTCCAGATGGACCAATCCGGGATGCTGAGCTTGATCTCGACGGCGGTTTTGCCTTCAATTGAGCCGTAATTGTATTCGCGCAGGTCGTCTAGATATTGAGCCCGGGTGCCGAAGCCGGCCAGTTCGCAGGTGCGGCGGGCTCTTTGCAGCGGACTTGAATATACGGCATCGAAGGTCTTGCCTTCAAGTTCTGTTTTGAGGCCGATAGCCTGTCTTTCGCCTTCTTCGGTTAAGGCCAGGTCTGTCCAGCCGGTGTGCTGGCCGCTGAGACTCCAGGCGGTCTCACCGTGGCGGATAAGCCAGATTTCATGCTTGGGCATTAGAGTGCTTTTCGGATAGTGAAGTCATAGGCAGCAGTACCTACGATACCGCCTAGGAAGGGTGCAAAGAAGGGAATCATCCAGGCCGAGGGGCCGTCGGTGAGGCCATTGTTTTTGAAACCGGCGACGACAGTGAAAAGCCGGGGGCCGAGGTCACGGGCCGGGTTGATTGCGTAGCCGTGGAGGCCGCCGAAGCTGATGCCGATGGCGACGACGATTGCGCCGACCAGGATGGGTGTTAGCCAGGAGGGGGCGTTCAGGTTGTTTTCGTCAGTGAGGGCCATTACGAGGAAGAGGAGCAGGGCGGTGCCGAGGACCTGATCGATGAAGCCGGCCGAGGGGACGTCCGGAAAAGCGGGGAAGGTGCAGAAGATGCCGGCTGTGTGGTCGAGGCCGGGGTCTTGCTTGAGGAAGGCTGGGCGGTAGTTGAGAAAGACGAGTGCTGCGCCACAGAAGGCACCGGCCGTCTGGGCCAGCATGTAGGGAGCGACTTTGGCCCAGGAGAAGCCACGGAAGATGGCGACCGACAATGTGACCGCCGGGTTAAGATGAGCTCTGCTTACCTTGGCGCTTACAGCCACCCCCATCATCACGGCGAGGCCCCAGCCGAGGCTGATGTTGGTATAGCCGCCATTGACGAGCTCACCGGGGCTTCCTGAGCCAAAAAGCTGGACCATTGCGACTACCCCTGCACCGAAGAGGAGGATGATCATGGTGCCGAGAAATTCGGCGGCGAGTTGATAGAGCAGAGTAGCGGGCATCCCGCGATTCTATAATGAGCGTTATGCGTTTGGTATTGCTTCTTTTCTCATTTGTTCTGGTTGCCTCATCTCAACCGATGACACCGGCTGCTCTGGCCGAGTACGTCAAGGCGAACTATACGAAGTACGAACACCGGATTCCTATGAGGGACGGGAAGAAGCTCTTTACCAGTATTTATGTGCCCAAGGATTCGCTGAAATCGTATCCGTTTTTGATCAGTCGCACGCCTTATAGTGTTGCCCCGTATGGGGTGGACAAGTATCGCCCCAACCTGGGACCGAACGAGTTGTTTCTCAAGAGTGGGTACATTTTTGTTTATCAGGATGTTCGTGGGCGGTATTTGAGTGAGGGGGTCTTTGTTGAGATGACGCCGCACCGGGCGGTGAAGAAGAGTGTGCAGGATACGGATGAATCGTCTGACACCTTTGACACGATCGATTGGCTGCTGAAGAATATCAAGGGCAATAATGGCAAGGCTGGGATCGTGGGGATATCGTATCCGGGCTTTTATGCGGCGGCTGGGATGATTGAGGCGCACCCGGCACTGAAGGCGGCTAGCCCGCAAGCTCCGATTATTGATCTTTTTAAAGGGGATGATTCTTATCACAATGGTGCGTTCTACCTTGCTGCCAACTTTGGTTTTTATGCCTTTTTTGGCAAGAAGAAAACGGAGCCCGAGTTGCCTGACCCTAATGCCCGGCGCTTCGATTTCGGCTCGCGCGACGGATATGACTTTTACAAGCGGCTTGGTGCGCTTTCGAATGCGGACGAGAAGTACTTAAAGCGCGAAAGCCCATATTGGACAGATCTGCTGGCGCATACTACTTACGATGAGTTCTGGAAGGTTCGCAATCTTGCACCACATGTGAAGAATATTACGCCGGCAGTGCTTACGGTCGGTGGCTGGTATGACGCTGAAGACTTGCAGGGGCCGCTGAGGCTGGATGCAGCGCTTGAGCAGCAGAGCGCTGCTACAAAGCATACGCTGGTGATGGGGCCGTGGGTGCATGGAGGATGGGCGCGCGGAGATGGCGACAAGCTGGGTAGTGTCGCATTCAATCTGAAAAGTGCGGCCTGGTTTCGGGACAATGTCGAATTCCCTTTTTTTGAACACCATTTGAAAGAGAAGGCTGACCCGAAGCTGAGCCGTGCGATTGTGTTTGAAACCGGTTCGAACCGGTGGCGTAATTTTGATCAGTGGCCACCGAAAGGCACTCCAAGCAAGTTTTATTTTCATGCCGGAGGCAAGCTGAGCTTCGACGCTCCATCCCAGACAGAGAGTTTTGATGAATACACGGCCGACCCGGCGCGTCCGGTGCCGTTTGTGGGCTACACGACTCTTGGAATGGCTCAGGAGTACATGGTGAGTGATCAAAGGTTTGCCTCATCGCGACCCGATGTTTTGACATATACGAGCGAGGTTCTGGAGGAAGACCTGATCGTGGCCGGGCCGCTGAATCCAAGTCTATTTCTTGAATCTTCTGGAACGGATGCCGATTATGTTGTGAAGTTAGTAGATGTTTATCCGGATGACTATCCAGAGCGGGGTGGCTATCAGCAATTGCTGCGGGGAGAGCCGTTTCGGGCGAAGTTTCGGGAAAGTTTTGAGGTGCCCAAGGCGCTTGTGCCGGGAAAGCTTTTTGAAATCAACTACTCGATGCCTGATATCTGCCATGTGTTTCGGCGTGGGCATCGGGTAATGGTGCAGGTGCAAAGTTCGTGGTTTCCGCTGGTGGATCTGAATCCGCAGAGTTTCGGGGATATTCCGAATTCCAAGGCCAGCGATTTTGTTAAGGCTACGCATCGGCTATTTCATGACAGCAAGCGGCCGAGCGGTATTTCTCTTCAGAAGATTGAAGTTACGCAGTAGCGGGCAAAGAAAAAGGCCAACCTTTCGGCTGGCCCGCTTCTTAATCTGTTGAGGTAAATATGGTTAGGCGCGCATGACGTTTTCGGCCATGAGCCCTTTAGGCCCCTGCTTCACCTCGAATTCGACATCGACGCCTTCGTCGAGCGAACGATAGCCGTTCATGGCAATCGCCGAGAAGTGCACGAAGACATCCTCGCCTGTGGAACGCTGAATGAAGCCGAAGCCCTTCGCGTTGTTGAACCACTTTACTTTACCTTTTTCTTTCACCACTGTTCTCCTGACTCTACAGGTCTCCGGAGGTGAGACCCGCTCTAAAACTTCGCTTGATTCTCTCAAATGAATATTTTCGGCGCAATAAAAAAATGAATCCAAATTTTAATAAAGTACTCTCTGAGTGGTCTGAATGGCGATGAAATAGCGAAACGAAGGGAAATGCCACTGAATTTTGCTCCCTTCAAGTAATCCGCATTGAAAAAGTATAGATTCGAGTTCGTTGCGACGCCAGCCGGCGGCGACACTTTTCATGCCATCTTCGACTGTGATTTTGTTCCAGCGGAACAGGAATCGAGTGAAAGGCAAGAAGTAGTAGGAGATCCAGTGGCGATGCAGATCCTGTACAAGGACCAGTTTTGAAGCCACCCGATTCATCTCGGCCAGAAGCAGTTTTGTCTCGCTGGAATCGAAATGGTGGAGGAAAAGGGAGCAGTGAACGATGTCGAAGGCTCCATCAGGGAAAGGAAGCCGGAAGGCATCTGCCTGGACTTTGTGTTGCGGGGCTAATTTGAGGTTTCGAAATTGGAGGTCAAGGCAAAAGGGCCTGGATTGTTTGAAGCGAGCGGAGATGGCTCTGGCGAAATCGCCTGACGCCGCACCCACGTCGAGGAAGCGAAAGGATTGTTTTGGGGCAAAGTATTGACCAATCTGGCGGAGCATCTCTCGTCTGGCACCGGTAATTGCGTTGATGCGGGTAATGTCTCGCAGATTTCGAGCGGCTTCTTCGTCGCTGGCTGAGTCGAGCATTTCCTGTTCGAGAATTCGTTCTTGCACACTACTCATGTAACACTAACGCGTATGGACTTTTTGGCAGGCAACATGGGATGGATTGAAGTTGTGTGCGGCCCCATGTTCTCAGGCAAGAGCGAAGAGCTGATCCGGAGGCTGCGCCGGGCGATGATTGCCCGCAAGCGCGTACAGGTTTTTAAGCCTGTTATCGACGATCGCTATTCGCAGGATGAGATCGTGAGCCATAGCTCACAACGCATACCTTCGACAGTGGTTAACGATGCCAGCGAAATATTGAAATTGCTGGACTGGCGGACGCAGGTGATCGGGATAGATGAGGCAAATTTCATGGGGCCGGGGTTGGTGGAGATTTGTAACCAATTGGCGGATTCCGGCAAACGGGTGATTGTGGCCGGACTCGATACGGACTATATGGGGCGGCCTTTTCCTCCGATTCCCGACCTGCTGGCGATGGCTGAGAGCATCACCAAGACGTTGGCAATTTGCATGAGGTGCGGGAACCCTGCAAAACAAACGCAACGTCTTTTCGAGAGCGCGGATCTAATTGTTGTAGGCGCCGCCGGGATGTATGAAGCGCGCTGCCGGGCTTGCTTTGAAGCGGGTTGTTCCAAACAGGAATACTTTCCATTTGCAAGCCCACAGAAATTGCCCTAGGGCAGAAGTTTGATACATTTGTTCAAAACGAGGAGAATCGAAAATGTCGGATGGAAATATGTCTCAGCCAGAATCTGGCGGTAGTGGACTCAAGATCCCAATATTGTTTGGAGCCGTGATTGCCCTGCTTGCTTCCAATGTTTGGCTCTTTTTGCAGTTGGACCGGTTACGTGGGGAAATGGACCGGGTGCAGGTTCAACTTGAAGAGAAATTGAGCGATGTGCGGCAGACCGCGACCGCGAGCAATCAAACCAGCCGTCGCAACCTTGAAGCGATGCAGGAACAGCTTGAGACGGCGCGCCGTCAGGCGGCCATGGCCGTTGGCCAAGCCAAGGTTGAGGCAGACCAGAAGGTTACGAGCATGGCCACGCGTCTGGAGTCTGAACAGCGCAAGAGCGCCGCACAGCTTTCTACTGAAATCACCCAGAAGGTAGGCGAAGTATCAGCTGCCGCCGAGACTAAGGTGAACGAAGTCAAGGGTGAGGTTTCTGCCGTGCGAACCGATGTTTCCAATACCAAAACGGAACTCGAGCGGACCATTAACGAATTGAAGAAGGTGAATGGCGACCTTGGAGTGCAGAGCGGCTACATCGCAACCAACGGCAAGGAACTGGATGCGCTGAAGCGTCTGGGTGAGCGGAACTACTATGAGTTCAACCTCGGCAAGACGAAGAATGCGACTCGCGTTGGCGACATCATGATTCTGCTCAAGAAGACCGATCAGAAGAAGAATCGCTACACGATCGAGGTTACGGTAGATGACAAGGTGGTTGAAAAGAAGGACAAGACGGTGAACGAGCCTGTTCAGTTTCTGACTTCGAAGGCTCGCCAACCTTATGAACTTGTGGTGAACGAGGTTAAAAAGGATGTCATCGTTGGCTACCTCGCTACGCCAAAGGTGATGGAACCCCGCAAATAGTTTTTCAGTATTGTTGAGCCAATTGGCGCGGAAACGCCGCTTTCTTTTAGAGAGCGGCGTTTCTTGTTGGAGGGTGCAGCTTTTGGCATCCCAATTGCATCCAACAAATACGTCGGAGTTGTGACCCTATGGCAGTCAAAGTAATCGTTAGAACATCATTCGCCCTCGAGTGGCCCGAAATCAAGCTGGGTGCTGGCTTGATCGAGGCGTTGGAACTGGTGGTACACCTGTTGAAACCAGCGTCGTTAGGAGCATTTTTGCTTGCTTTCTGGCGGTTTGGTGCCGATCTTGGTTGGACCTCTGAATTCCTCATCGCTGACGGGTTGATGTGCCATTGGCAACTCTGGGCGGCGCTTGGAATGTCGATGATTGCAGGCGAAGGATACCTGTCACGCCGTTTCGCGCGTGCATAGTGATACGCACAGTGACACATCCTGTGTCGAAAGTTCCCAGAACTAGACCGTAGTCTGGCTCTGATATCTTGAAATAACATAATGCGTTATCCGGGTGGCTCTTCTTATGCAACATCGTCCATGTCTGTCCCTCCGGGGGTGAGATGGCTTTTGATTGCAAACACGGTAGTGTTCGTTGTCTATTACATGGCTACGCTGCTGGGGTTTGGCGGTCTTTTCGGGCCATTTCGTTTGATCCCCGAGCAGACCGTGCAAGAGTTGCATGTCTGGCAGCCTGTGACCTATCTCTTTTTGCACGATCCTTTGGGCTTCAGCCACATTCTGCTGAATATGCTCTCCCTTTTCATGTTTGGAAAGACTCTAGAGGAGACTTGGGGGACGGAGCGATTTCTTCGTTTCTACTTCATTTGCGGTATCGGAGCAGGTTTGTGCGTGATTGTTGCCGGGTACCTGACTGCTACGCAGTTTGTTCCTACGATTGGTGCCAGCGGTGCCATTTTCGGGCTTTTGCTGGCGTTCGGGATGTTGTTTCCGGACAGCATCGTTCTGATGAGCTTTTTCTTCCCGATCAAGGCCAAGTACATGGTGATGATCATCGGTGCCATCACTTTTCTGAGTTCGCTTCAGGTGAATAGCGGCGTGAGCCACATTGCGCATCTTGGCGGCATGCTTGTGGGCTTTCTGCTTCTAAAGACGACACAGGGGCAATCGGCGATGCGGCGACCGTCAGGGCCGACGCTCAAGCGGCGGATGGAACAGGCCTGGGCAGACTACAAGTTGCAGCGGGCAAAGAAAAAGTTTCAAGTTTACATGTCGAAGCAGAACCGCAAGGGCGGCCCGCACGTCAACTGAGATACAGTGAAAATCATGAAGTCTTCGGCGTTGCTTTCCCACCCCTTCACAGCGGTAGTTTTTGTTGGTGCACTCTCTTTTGGCACACTTTGCTATATTGAGCCGGTTTTTGCGCAAGCTGGACCTAAAAAGGAAAGCGGTGAAACCGTCGCCAAACCGCGCAAGAAAGCCAGCCCCGATGCTCCGCCGGAGCCTGAACTTCAGAAGATCCCTTCGAAGTTGAACAAAAAGGGCCAGGTGGATTTGCCTGAGGGCGTTCCGACTTTTCGCACAGATTCGACGAGCGTCAATGTGGATGTGGCTGTGCTGGACAACAAAGGGCGTTTCATTCCGAACATCCCTGCGGGCAACTTCAGAGTTCTCGAAGACAATGTACCGCAGAAGGTAGGCAACTTCACGATGGGTGAAGCGCCGATGACGATCTGCATGGTGATTGAATTCTCAAATCTGTTCCAGCAGTATTGGAGCAGCAGCTGGTTTGAAACGCTGCAGGCTTCTTATGGGTTTTTGCAGACGCTGAAGCCGGAAGATTATGTTGCGGTAGTCGCTTACGATTTGCGGCCCGAGATTCTGAGCGACTTCTCGGCCGACAAGCGTAAGGCGCAGGAGGCAATGTCGCGGTTGCGCATTGCAGCCTTTAGCGAATCGAATCTGTACGATGCGTTGACCGATACGACCGAACGGATGACTGAGATCGAAGGCCGCAAGGCAGTGGTGCTGATCGCATCCGGCATTGATACGTTCTCGCGGCAGACCTTTGATCAGGCGCGAAAGAAGTTGCAGTCTGCCGGTGTACCAATTTACGCGATTGGGATCATGCAAGCCCTGAGAGAGATGGTGGATGCCCGTGGGGGCATGGGTGCGATACAGCGGCTGGACTTTTTGCAGGCCGATAACCAGATGCGGACCTTTGCGAAGGAGTCGGGCGGGATGAGTTTCTTCCCTCGTTTCTTTGGAGAATTTCCTGGAATCTACGGTGCGATTCATCAGGCCCTGCGCAATCAGTATTCGATTACGTACGCGCCTACCAATCAAGCCAAGGATGGGAAGTTTCGGAAGCTGAAAGTGGAGCTGGTGAATCCGGCGACAAACGAACCGCTGCGGATTCTCGATGAAAAGAACAAGCCGATCAAATATCAGATCGTCGCAAAGCTTGGTTATACAGCCCCACGCGAAGTGGAGTGAGGATGTCAAGCGGTAAAAGACGCTTCGAATGAAGCAAATACAGAATCATTGACGCGATTTAAAAAAGTCTGCTAAGTTTCAATGGTTCTTATGAGAATTGCCAAGTCCTCCACCGCGTCTCCCTCTGCAAACATACTTCTGGTGGATGACAACAAAATGGGTCTGGCGGCCCGGCGTGTGGTGCTGCAAGAGTTGGGGCATACGGTAGTAACCGCTGTGAACGGGCTGGACGCTTTAGCAGCAATTGAGGGGCAAGTTTTCGATCTGTTAATCACAGACTGGAAGATGCCAAAACTGGACGGGATCGAATTGATCCGCCGCGTGCGCGAGAGCCAGAACGAGGTACCAATCATTTTGTTGTCAGGTTTCGCCGACAATACGGGGATGCGCGAAGACAAGACTGGTGCAGATGCCGTTGTGCAGAAAAGCGCCAATGAAATCCAAGTGCTGCTGAGCACTGTAAAACGTCTTTTGACGCGCAAGCCGGCGCGCAAGCCGGCCGGGTCGCAAGCTGCTACGAAGACAGTGAAGCCCAAAACCAAACTTGGTTAGCGCTGAGGTTCGAGTTTTAAACAGATCTATTCTTCCATGTCGATTTCGGCGTTATATTTTAGGTTTGCCAAGTATCCTTAGAATCTTCGTCCTCCTCCTTGCCTGTACATGCGTATTTGGTCAGAAAGCCAAGCGTCCGGTTAGGCCGTCTTTTGTCCCAATTCAGTTTCCTCGCGCTACTCCTCTTGAGGTGCGCAATCTGATGCAGCGAATGACGCTGCGTGAGATGGTGGGGCAGTTGGTGATTGTTCCTTTCTACGGTGAGAATCCAGCCAGCAAGCGACGTGAGTATCAGGAGTACTTGCGACTTGTGAAGCAGGCTGGGGTGGGTGGACTGATTCTTTTAAACCGGGTGCAGGGTGGAGTGGTTCGTAATGCGGAACCGTTTGCGCTCGCTTCGTTTCTGAACCGGATGCAGAAGCAAGCGAAGGTTCCGCTGATTGTAGGAGGTGATTTTGAGCGTGGGTCGTCCATGCGGGTTTCCAATACGGCCAAGTTTCCGCACGCAATGGCCTATGGTGCGGCCAATGACCTGGAATCGACCCGGAAGACCGGAGCGGCGACGGCGAGAGAATCACGGGCCCTTGGAGTGCACTGGGTGTTTGCTCCTGTCGCGGATGTGAACAACAACCCGGATAACCCGATCATCAACACGCGGAGTTACGGCGAAGATCCGAAACTGGTTGCCGCTCATGTTAAGGCTTACATCGAGGGGGCGCATTCACTCAAGCGAGGTGGGGTGCTGGTGACGGTAAAGCATTTTCCGGGGCAGGGTGATACGGCGGTGGATACGCATCTTGGAATTGCGAGGGTGACGGGAGATCGCGAGAGGCTCGATTCGCTTGAGTTGTTGCCGTTTCGTGCTGCGATTGCGGCAGGAGTGGATGGAGTGATGACGGGGCATCTGGCGGTGCCGGCGATTGAAGAGCGTGAGATTCCGGCGACGGTTTCATCGAAGATGATTCAGGGCCTGCTGCGTAAAGAACTTGGGTTTGAGGGGCTGGCCATAACGGATGCGATGGACATGCAGGGGCTGACGAAGCAATTTCCGTCTGGTGAGGCTGCAGTGCGAGCCATTGAAGCTGGCGTTGACGTTTTGCTGATTCCAGCTAGCGCCGATGGGGCGATCAAGGGGTTGATGGATGCTGTCGCCAATCGCCGAATTACTGCGAACCGGATACACCAGAGTGTGGCAAAGATCCTGACGGCCAAACACAAACTTGGGCTTTTTCAGAACCGGTTGGTAAATCTTGAAGCGATTAGTGAGCAGATCGATGCACCGGAGTTTTCCGATCTGGCGCAGTCGGTGGCCGAGCAGGCTCTATCAACGATGAAAAACGAGAAGGGGCTTGTGCCACTTCGTGATGCATCATCCTCCTGTCTGATTACGCTGGCTGAAAATCGACAATCGAGTTCTGGCAAGCGGATGATCGAAGAGGCGCTGGCCCGGGCACCGAAGATGCGAACGATCTGGCTTGACCCGACGCTCAGGCCGGCTGATTTTACCGAGACAGCGAGTCAGCTTGGGAACTGCTCGACTATTGTGATTGCTGCATTTGTGGCGGCAGCTTCGTTTCGAGGGGATGTTGCGCTGGCTCCTGTTTTTGCGACTTTTGTCGACCAGGTGATGGCACTATCAAAGCCCGTGGTGTTCTGTGCTGTGGGGAGCCCCTATCTGTTGCGTAAGGTGCCAATGGCCGATGCACAGGTTGCTACGTTCTCGACTACGGTGACCAGTGAGGCAGCGTTGATTCGGGGACTTTTTGGAGAAGTGCCGATGGATGCCCGGTCTCCTGTGACGATCAGCGCTCCTTGAGCGACAATGGGCGAATGATCTCGCTCACCTGGCTCGGCCATAGCTCGTTTGAACTCACGCTCTCCTCAGGGGAAACCTATCTGCTCGATCCGTGGCTTGAGAATCCCAAGGCACCTGTTGGCTACAAGCCAACGCGAGTGGACGGGATTCTTTTGTCTCACGGGCACTTTGACCATATCGCCAGTGTGCAGCCGCTGGCTGCGGAGTTTGGCTGCCCAGTAGTTGGCATTTACGATTTGACAACCTGGCTTGAGAGCAAAGGTGTGAAGAATACGATCGGGATGAACAAAGGTGGCACGGTGAAGCTTGGTGCGATCACGGTGACGCTGACGTTTGCGTCGCATTCATCCACCTTTTCAGACGATGGAAAGTTTATTCCGCTGGGTGAGGCTTGTGGCCTCGTGATTGGTTTGCCCGATGGGCGCGCCATCTACTTCGCTGGGGACACGGATGTCTTCGGGGATATGAGATTGATTGCCGATCTTTACCAGCCTGAGATTGCCATTCTGCCCATTGGGGATTTCTACACTATGGGGCCTAAGCAGGCTGCGATGGCGTGCCGGTTGATTCGGCCGAAGACGGTGATTCCGATGCACTATGGCAGCTTCGATGCGCTGACAGGAACGCCTCAGGCACTGATCGATTTGATTGCGGATCTCAAGGATGTCAAGGTGCTGAGCCCGTTGCCTGGGGATGCAGTTCAGGTCTGAGAGAATTTAGCCATGCGGATCTTTTGTCTTCTTGTTGCAGCCTCGATTCTGTATGCGCAGGAGAGCACCATTCGTGTGAATGTCAATCTGATTCAGATTGATGTCACGGTGCTGGATAAAGCTGGCAAGCATGTGCCGGATTTGACGATCGATGACTTTGAAGTGACCCGGGAAGGGAAGCGCCAGGTTTTGAAGAGTGCGCTTTGGGTGTCGGGGCAGCGGGTGACGGCTAATGTTCAGGCTGTGGCGTCAGCTTTGCCCACAACTAGCAAGAAGCTTCGCCCGCAGGATGTGCGGCGGACAATAGCCCTGCTGGTGGATGACTTGAGCCTTTCTTTCGTGAGCAGTCATTACGCGCGGACTGCGATGAAGGACTTTGTCGAAAAGAACATTCAACCGGGCGACCTGGTGGCATTGTTTCGCACCTCGACCGGGCTTGGTGTCTTGCAACAATTCACAACCGACAAACGGCAGTTGCTGGCGCAGATTGATGCAACGAAGTTTCGCAGCATCAATTCAGTGGACTCTTTGGCCCCTGTGACGAATAATCCGATGGAGGATTCCGGGGATCCGACGCTGGCGGCAATGGCGATGGAGCAACGGTTGCGTGATGAGATCAATGACCGGCAGAGGCAGGATATGGTGACATCGACCATGCTGAATTCGGTGCAGTTTGTGGTGAATGGATTGCGGGAGTTGCCGGGGCGGAAATCTCTGATTCTGTTCTCAGAGAGTATGCAGATGTTTGATGCACCCAGGGCGGCGACCAATGCTGGAATGACTTCGGACATGATGCAGATGCCGGGAGCCATGGGTGGGTCACGCGAGAGGACCCTGGTTTCCATTCGGAAGCTGATCGACGCTTCAAACCGGTCTGGAGTTGTACTTTACACGATCGATCCGCGGGGTCTGGTGTATACGGGCATGACGGCGGCGGATGCCCCATCGGGCAATGCTCGCCGGGCAATGGGGCAGATGCAACAGCGGCAGATGGACTTCAACCAATCGCAAGACGGCATGGCGATGCTGGCTGAGGAGACCGGTGGAGTGTTTTACCGGAACACCAACGATATTTCGGCAGCTCTGACTGCGGCGCTAGAAGATCAGGAGGGCTATTATCTGCTGGCCTTCCAGCCGGACGATGCGACTTTTGAGAAGTCGAAAGAGGGGCCGAAGTTTCAGAAGTTGAACGTGAAGTTGAAGCGTGGGGGACTCAAGGTTCGCTACCGGCATGGGTTTTATGGGGTTGCCGATGAAGAGGCCCGGCCGGTTGCGCCTCTTGTCAGCGCAATGACTTCTCCCTTTCAGGCGGTGGAATTACCAATCAAGATGACGCCGATCTTCTTAAGTGATGGAGCAGGGAAGCCGCTATTGCGGACCCTGATACATATTGACCCGTCGGCTTTCTCGTTTCGCGAAGCCAAGGCCGAGGATGCAGATAAGAATCAGGAAGCCTGGAAGTTGGCCGTTATTGACCAGTTGGTGGTTCTCTACAACCAGAGTGGGCAACCGGTAAGGCAGGTATCGAAGTCACATGAAGTGCGGCTGAGGGGAGACGGCTACGCGAAGGTGCTGAAGGCTGGGTTGGCTCAGGAGATGGAGATGGAGATTCCAGGGCCGGGGGCTTACCAGATTCGAACTGCCATCCAGGATCAGGGATCGAAAAAGACTGGCTCTGCGACGCAGTTTATTGAGGTGCCGGATCTCAAAAATAAACGCCTGGCGATGTCTGATCTGGTGGTATCGAGTGAGGGCTGGATGGAGAGAAACGAGACCGAAGGTGGCCCTGCACAGCGGATTGTGCGCGCCGGGGCGAAGCTATCTTATGGGGCGATGGTTTATAACGCAAGTCTGCCGAAGGGAAGCAGCGCAGCCAATCTTGAGACGCAGGTGGTTCTGTTTCGCGATGGCAAGGTAGCTTACACGGGAAATAAGACTCCCTTCCAGCCCGCCGGGTTTAAGGAAGGGGAGAGTCTCTCTGTATCGGGTTCGTTGCAGCTGGGCGTAAAATCGGCAGCGGGCGAGTATGTGTTGCAAGTGGCAGTGCGTGATCTGGATGCGCCGAAGAAGTATCAGATCTCGGTTCGCTCGGTGGAATTTGAAGTGCGGCCCTGAGCGGTTTCGGCGTTTTCAGCCTCCAGCACGCCGTTGGAGGTTGTCTTTACACAGTCCTCCCAAATCATCCAAAGTTCAATTGATGCTTCGGGCTAACATCTTGACATCAGTAAAATAAGACATCATGATGTCTACATGCGAACAACGCTAACTCTTGAAGACGATGTTGCCGAACAATTGGTACAGCTCGCCAAGAAGACGGATCAACCTTTCAAAGTTGTGGTGGACGAGATTTTGCGGCGAGGCCTCGCAGATCTGGTGCCGGCGGTGACTGTCTTCGATTATCAGGCTCATGCTGGCAACCTTCTGCCTGGCATTGACGACAGGCGTCTGAATGAACTTGCCTGGCAACTGGACGAAGAACGACACAACAAATGATTGTGCCGGATCTCAATCTGCTTATCTACGCATATGACTCGAATTCGCCTTCGCACGATGCGGCGAAACGATGGTGGATCGGTTGTCTCTCGGGTCGCGAAGCGGTGGGAGTTTCGTGGGTTGTCGCTTTTGGATTCATTCGGCTCTGGACGAGTCCAAGAGTCTTCCAGAATCCAATGACGGTGGATCAAGCTGCGACACATGTCGAATCCTGGTTTGAGAGGCCGATGGTGAGAGCTTTGAATCCGGGCCCAAGACACGCCGAAATTGCGTTTGCCTTTCTTCGATCAGAGGGCCGGGGAGGCAATCTTACGACCGACGCACACCTGGCGGCACTAGCTCTTGAAGCCAATGCGACTCTGCACACTGCGGATACGGATTTTCTGCGATTTACCGGCTTGAAGTGGAAGAATCCCTTGGGTTGATTCGATGTGGCCCAGTATTTTCAACTAGTCCTTCGCACAGTGACCACGGTGATGTCGTCGTTCTGGCCCCAGGCCTTGGCCGCATCGGCGATCTCGTGCCGGCTGCGAGCTCATCTCGCGCGTCCGTTCGAAGCCGAACAACTCGCCCGTCGCCGAAGCCGCCTCCACCACGCCGTCTGATACAAGAGTTAGTAAGGTGGGCATTACCAGTTTTGTTTCGGAGTACTCCGCCCCGGCCACCACGCCGAGGGGCAAGCCGGATTCGCCCTCGTACTCGACACCGTCGAGATACGGTGCCGGATGGCCCGCATTGGCCACTACCATTTCGCCACCCGATAGCTTCACGCAGACGCACGTTACAAAGCCGCCGCCTGCTTGCCCTACCAATACACGATTCAAGTCCGACAGAATCGCCGCCGGAGAAGACTCGCGGCTCTGGCGCAGTGCGCCCACCACCACGGAGACCAGCATCGCGGCTTTCAATCCCTTGCCGCTCACGTCGCCTACTGCGACGATGCGCGAGCCGTCTTCACGGTCGAGGACCTGATAGAAATCGCCGCCGACTTCCGATGCGGGCAAGTAAACCGCATCCACTCCGGCAAGCGCCGCCGGCGGCAGGAGCAGAGACTGTACCTCCGCCGCCGCCTCCACTTCGTATTTCAAGCGCTCCTGCTCGGCTTCGGTGGCCGCCGCCCTTTGATGCAGAATCACACCCATCGCATAGAGCAGCAGTAGAATCGGCGAGCGTAGAAGAACGGTCCACAGTTCATTGCCGAAGGCGTAAACGCCGCTCGATGTGTAGGCCGAGATATTGGAGTAGAAGGTTGCGACCAGGTAAGCGATCAGTACGGCATGAATGCCTGCGAATCCGGCTCGACTCCGGACAGTGCGCCAGCCTTGTTCAAAGTAGACTAAGCCCGTCAAGGGCTGCAGGAACTGCGTCGCTGTTCCTACGATGGACAGTGTTTGCAAATCCGGCCAACGCAACAACAGAATTAGCAGGTTGATCGCGGTAGCGCCCAGGGAAATCCAAGTCGGCGATCAACGCGCGGGAGTAGCCTGATGCGCGGATTGCGTCGTAGTTCCACGCGGCGATCTTACCCGCCATTTCTTCTCGTGACCCGATCCAGGATCTGCTCGAATCAGCCGAACCACTTTGAGCGCCCATCCAAAGCTTGACGTCATAAGAGCGGATGGCCAACACCACCTTCGCTGGCCCTTGTGGCAACGCAAAGCTCGCAGGCGTCGCGTAATGCTGCCGGGCGGCAGTCCCTACCTCGCCGCCAAACGAGCCGATCTTCGCACCGTTAGCAAAGATTTCGTAGGCCGGGAAGAGCGGGCCGATCAGGACCTGCAAGTTCCGGTCCACCGGAACGGACACATGGATGCGATGCCAAGTGTAGCCCAGCGCGCCAGCTGCGGCCGGACGCGGCATGGTGATGGAGGTCCAAGAGGAGTCGTCCAGCGCCGGATCGGCCCAGCGAAGGTCATCGCCGGTCTTCTGCTTCCAAACGCCGGCCAGCGGCGTGGACTCGTCGCCGTTACGGATGTCGATGGTTTGCGCGGCCAGCGAAGCCGCTAAAACGGCTATCCAGAGATAATTCATATAGTGTTCCTCCGCACAGTAACTACCGTGATGTCGTCGTTCTGGCCCCAGCCCTTGGCCGCTTCGGCGATCTCTAGTGCCGGCTTCATCG
>CAZZGS010000015.1:1444-20162 GCA_964653845.1 uncultured Bryobacter sp. | reverse complement strand
GGGGATGGGAGTCTGATCCTGACTGCGGCGGCTAGCCCGGCCGCCTTTGGTGGTTGGGTGAAGTCTGTGAAAGGGATCCAGCCAGGGCTTTGGTTTCGATTTGAAGCCGAGTATCAGGTGGAAGGATTGCGTCGACCCCACAATCAGGTCCTGGCTCGCCTGCAGTGGAAAGATTCGAAGTGGGATCCAGTGGGGGAGGCTGAGTACGCCTGGCGAGAGGAAAAATCCGGACCCTGGACGCGGGTGTGGGAAGAGGTGCAGGCTCCAGCCAACGCCAAATTTGCTGAATTACAGTTGTGGCTTTACGATGCCGAGCAAGGAGCTGTCGTGTTTCGCAATCCGGCACTGGAGTTGACGGGTGCTCCGCCGACTCGTCCGGTCCGGCTGTCGAGCTTGAATTTTCGTCCTGCAGGGGCTGAGGGTGGTGAGGCGAATGTTCGCAAGCTGATGGCCATGGCCCGCGCGCAGATCACCAAGCCAGTGGACCTGATGGTTTTTGGTGAGGGCGTCACCGTGGTTGGCAGTGTCAAGAAGTATGCGGAAGTGGCTGAGGCTGCAAACGGATACACGGCTCGGATTTTGGGGGAACTGGCTCGGGAAAAGAAAAGCTACATCGTCGCAGGCATCTACGAGAAGGAAGGAGACTTCCTCTACAACACTGCAATTCTGCTGGACCGGGAAGGGAAGCTGGCCGGTAAATATCGTAAGGTCATGCTGCCGCGCGAGGAGATCGAGAGGGGTCTTTCCCCTGGCGATAAGATGACCGTCTTTGACACCGATTTTGGCAAGCTGGGAATCATGGTCTGCTACGACGTCTTTTTTGCCGAGCCGTCGAAGCTGCTCGCCATGCAAGGGGCGGAAGTTGTAGCGATGCCGATCTGGGGAGGCAACGAATGGCTGGCCAAGGCCCGTAGCATCGAAGGACGCTTTACGCTGGTAACCAGCGGCTACGATCACCCGACTTATGTGCAGAATCCAATGGGGGACCGCTTGAGTGAAGCCAAAACCAATGGCAGCGCCGCATACGCCGAGGTCGATCTGAATCAAAGCCTGAGGGAGAAGTTTCTCGGTGACATGAAGGCCAGACGAATGCGGGAGACTCGCCTGGATCTCGCAAACGGTTCGCTAGTGCGCTAAGGCTTCTTCTGCGTGTCCAGCGCCGAGCGCAAGCCTTTGGCAAGCGTGATCGCATTGCCTTTGCCCCAATAATGCAGAAAAACGTATTGAGGGTCTTCGTGGGTCATGTGATTGTGGATAGCCACGATGTGTATGCCTGCCGCCCGGAGGGCTTTAAGAACGGGCAGAATCTCGTTGGCGGTCATGGCAAAATCGCCGTCTACCAGTGCAGACTCTTCCGATCCGGCGAACGCTGCCCAGGTGTTGACTCCCATCTGGTTCCCCACCGTCTTGCCGTGCATGGTTGCCTTGCGGCCAATCACTGCTTTGTACATTCCTGTGCTGGACTGTCCCTTAACCCCGAGGATCTTGTCCATGGCTTCTGCCGGGATGGAACTGGTGTCTGGGATTACCGCTCCTGCGAATTTCGATGCCGGTTGTGGATTTGCACTCCTAATCTCTTTCACCTTGTCGAGAGCTTTGCGGACTGCCCTCGCCAGGGATTCAGCAGAGCCCGAACCACCTATGTGCATGAACATGACCCGAGGAGACTCGTAGAAAAAATGGTTGTGGAGTGCTGTGACCTCCAGCCCGTTCTCGAGTGCTGCCGACATCACTGGATTTACCTCGTCTTCAAAAAGCACGAGGTCGCCCATCACCATCAGTTTGTCCGCTGCATGTGGAGTGAAAGCCGCCCATGACGTCAGGCCGAGAAATGGGTGCATGGCCCTTCCTTCAATTGAAACTTTGACATCCGTTCGCGGGAAAGTGACGCGGTAGACATCTTCTCCTTCAGTGTATGAACCCTTGGCTGCTGTGAGTTGATCGATTGTGTTGCGTGTAGCGGTAGGGATTTCTGCGGCGAGGACGACGGCGAGGATCAGCAATGGGTTCATGGCTAGAGTATGACGTCCTCGATGCTAGCCTGAAGAGATGTGTTTCGCTCCGACTCTACTCGTTCTCTTGATGGCACAGGCGCCCGCTGCGAAGGGACCAGCTCCAGCGGCGAAATCGCCTGCTGCCAAAACCGCTGCACCTGCTGCTAAGAACCCGGCGGCTGCTGCGCCTAAAGCTCCAGTTGCTGGTGCGGTCAAACCTGTGGTGAGAACTGCCCCAAAGCCTGCTGTTACGCCGAAAGCTGTTCCTGCTGCGACGCTCAACACGGACGACGAAAAGACCGTCTATGCCCTCGGCTTGTCGATTTACCGTTCGATTCAGTCTTTCGATTTGTCTCCCGCCGATATCGCAATTGTGCAACGCGCCATTTCCGACGCAGCGGCCAAGCAGCCGGCTGTGACAATCGAGGAGTGGGGTCCAAAATTGCAGGGGCTACAACAGAGTCGCGCGGCACGCGTCGCCGAAAAGGAAAAGGCGAGTTCTGTTGCATATCTTGCGAAGGCCGCTGCCGAGTTAGGTGCGCTGAAGACCGAATCCGGCTTGATCTACAAGGAAGTCACTCCCGGTGCGGGCGCTTCCCCGACTGCTAGCGATACAGTAAAGGTTCACTACCGCGGCACTCTGACCGACGGTACTGAATTTGACAGTTCCTACAAACGGAATGAGCCAGCTCAGTTCCCGCTTGGCCAAGTCATCCCCTGCTGGACCGAAGGTGTTCAAAAGATGAAGGTTGGCGGGAAGGCCAAGCTGGTTTGTCCCTCGAGCATTGCCTACGGCGATAGCGGGCGTCCGTCTATCCCTGGTGGTGCAGCACTTTTGTTTGACATTGAGCTGCTTGAGATTATTTCGACCAAATAGGTGCAGATTCCTTAAAGGTACATCGGCGCGTTCCGATAACTTTACCTAGAAGGACTCTATCCTATGTCAACCACCAAAACCAACCGCGACTACGAATACGACTATTTGAGCCTCGCCTATCAAGTTGAAGATCTGCTCCAGCGAAAGACTGCTGCTTATGGCGTCGATTCGGAGATCGAAGAAACGCACCAGCGCCTGATGGAACTGGCCCGCGAAATCATGGAAGCGGACGACCCGCGCGACCGCGAGTATGACTATCTTGCAGCCGCATACAAAATTCAGGATTTGCTGCAGCAAAAATCCCGCGCCTACCACATGACTTTCGAATTTCAAGAAATGCAGTCGCAGATGGACGAAGCTGGCCGCAAGCTAGGCTGGGGCCGCGGAGGTTCCGCTGTTTCTTCTGCGGAGAAGCCCTATCTTTCAGACCGGCTCTCCCGTCTTCAAACCGAGATTCAAGAACTCCGCGCCACCTTAAGCTAGAGCGAGGAATGATTGAGGACTCCAACTCGCGCTTTGAGGATGTCAGGCGCGATCTTGAATACGACTACCTTGCTTTGAGTTATCAGATGACTCATTTGCTAGAGAGCCGTACACGCGAAAGGGCAGTTCTCGATGAAATTTCCCGCTGGGTTGGAGAACTGGGCGAGTCCTCGCTGCACCGCTTACCGGTTGTAGAAGGCAAAAAGCTGCAAGAGCTGACTAGGACCATTCTGTCCGAGGCGGATTCTGTTGTCCGCCTCGGAATGCAAACTTCTGCATTTCGGGATCATTTCCACGTATTACAACTACGGATGGCCGAACTAGGCAGGCACCTCGGCTATTGGTAGTTTCCCAGCCGAACCCACCATTGCCGGCTCCAGGCGATCCAGGCGTTGTTCGAGTCGCTCGATTGTCGATTGCAGTTTAAGCAAACTGTCTTCCTGCCCAGCCAGCGCCGAGTCTTTCTTGAACGTAGGGTTGTTCACCCACCAGTCCATCCCCATCTCCCGGGCTTTGTCCACAGAACACACCACCAAACGGATCTGAATGGCAATTAATTCGATATCGGCAATGCGGATACGAATGTCACCTGCCACTACAACTCCCTTGTCCAATACCCTCTCGAGTACATCGGCCAGAGTTGAACTGTTCACCCCATGCGCAATTTGAGCCATTTCTTTATCTCCTAAAACAAATTTCCGATCGGTCCAAGATCGAGGTTGAGGTCTTCTTTTGTGACTCCGTATTGAGTGCGGAGTGCCTCCAGTTGCTGTGCTTGCTCAAACAGAGCCAAGCCAAGCCGGTCGGTCTCCTCGTCGGTGAGAGTCCCAGAGTCGATGCGGCGAAGGGACTGTCGTTCCATCAGTTCATGCAGGAATTGTGCCAGGGCGAGCACGAGTTTTAGCAAACCGTTTTCGGGATTAGCGCCCTCGGATTGCGTTAGTGGAAATGTCATTTTTGTTTTGTTCGGCGAGCATTCTTGCTGTTGATGCCAGCAAGACTTTCAGATTTAAATAAACGAGATCAATCCCGGCAAGCGAGAGCGTAATTTCACCTGAGGCGACGGCACCTTTGTCGAGCACTCGATCCAGAACGTCGCATAACGAATGCCGGGCATTGCGGCCCTGAATGCTACTGCGGTTGGGCGGGATATTGGTGTGTTTCATGGCTGGACTTCTCGATCAGGAACTGCGGTCTCAACGTCGTCAACTTCTTCGACATCGCCGTCCTCTTCTTCATCACTTTCTTCTTCTTCACTGTCATCATCGCCTTCATCATCATCGTCATCATCATCGTCGTCATCATCCTCATCCCCGGCTGCTTCATTCCTCAAGGCTTCCTCGGCCGCATCCAGCCTGTCCAGCAACGGCCCTTCCCGCTCGTCGAATTCCTCTTCGTTAATTGCTCCAGACTCGAGCTGAAGATACAAATCGCGCAGATCACCGCGAATCCCCTCTGCCTCAGCCGCGCGCTCCTCACTGGCCGCCTGCTGCAATTCCTTGACAACCCAATGGAGCCCTGTGAGCGGCCATGTAAAAAGATTGTCGAGCAGAAACATCAAGCAAAGTTTCGGCCTGTTTTCCGTAAAGCATTAGCGAGCAGATCAAGAATTAACTAACTATTTCTAAGTTGAAAAATACTTGAAAAATACCTTAAAGGCGCCTTTCAAGTAACCGATAAGAACATCGATGAAAAAAGGACCTATGGGTGCGGCTGCGATCGGAGACATTCTGAAAGGGCTAGGCCAGCTAGTTGAAAAGCTGGGCGAGATCGACCAGGCAGGGGAAGCACTCAACCAGAGTGGCTCGTTGCGAGGCAGCGACGGCAAAACACGCGGAATTTATGGTGTTCAAGTGAAGGTGGGGTTGGGCGGCCAGGAAATCAAGCTTGAGCCTTTTGGCAATTTCAAGCCCGGTACTGGCGATTCAGAGGCGACTGTACATGAGACTCGCGAGCCAGTCTGCGACGTCTTTGAAGAAGAAACAGAACTCCTGATCATCGCCGAGATGCCTGGCGTTGCGGCTGAAGATGTAAAGCTCGAACTTGATGGCGATCTGCTTTCGATTCGAGCAGAACGTCGCGACCGTAAGTATGCCAAAGAGTTGCACCTACCGCAGATAGTTGTGATCGAAAACGCAAAAATCAGTGCCAACAATGGCGTAGTGGAGATTCGTTGCCCGCTCTAGCCGAGTTGAGGCTTCGCGTTGCCGAAGCATCGACCAAGGACGTCGGGCGCGCACTGGCCAGACTGGATCCTGAAGATATGCGGCGGCTCAAGCTCCAAACGGGCGATATCGTGGAACTCAGAGGCCAGTCTGTGGCCGTCGCCAAGGTCATGCCCGCTCATCCCGCCTTGCGCGGTCAATCCAGAATCGCTCTTGATGGGCTGACACGCGAAAACGCCCAAATTGGGCTCGACGAGATGCTAATCGTGTCTGCCGCCTCAGCCAAGGCTGCCGAGAGGGTTGAAATTACCCCACTCGGTGCCGAACCCGCCCGCCGCGATCTCGACTACATCGGCCGCGTGCTCGATGGTTTGGCTCTAAGGGAAGGTTCACGGATTCGAGCGACCGTTTTTGGGGCCCGTACAGCAGACTTCGTCGTAACTCGCACCGTGCCGAAGGGCAATGTAATCCTCCACCCGGTCACAACCCTTGCCGTTTTACCTAAGGCGAGCGCGAGCGAACACAAAGAGCGAAGTCTGAGCTACGAGGATATTGGAGGGCTGAAACCACAACTCCGAAAGATCCGCGAGATTATCGAACTGCCGCTCAAGCACCCGGAACTTTTCGAGAAATTGGGAATTTCTCCCCCGAAGGGGGTTCTGCTCTATGGCCCTCCGGGTACTGGAAAAACGCTGATTGCCAGGGCAATTGCCCAGGAGAGCAAGGCGAAGTTTTTTAGCATCTCCGGTCCCGAAATCATCAACAAATTTTACGGAGAAAGTGAAGCGCAATTGCGCAAGATCTTCGATGAGGCTGGCCGCAATGGCCCGGGCATTATCTTTCTCGATGAAATTGATTCCATCGCCCCGCGCCGGGAGAAGGTTGTCGGTGAGGTTGAGAAAAGAGTCGTAGCGCAGTTGCTTGCGTTGATGGACGGCTTGAAGCGGCGCAGCCAGGTGATGGTGATCGCGGCGACCAATCTCCCCGATGCCCTCGATCCGGCACTGCGCCGTCCAGGACGATTTGATCGCGAAATCGAAATTCCAGCCCCAGATCGAACCGGCCGTCGCGAGGTTCTTGAAATTCACTCTAATGGCATGCCGCTTTCACCGGAAGTTGACCTGGAAAGTTTGGCCGCGCGGACACATGGCTTTGTTGGCGCAGATCTTGAGGCCTTGTGCCGGGAGGCGGCCATGCGTTGTTTGCGCCGGCTGTTGCCCGAAGCCGATTTTGGCACTGAAGAGGCTTCCTATGCTCTGCTGGAGCGGCTGGAAATTTCCGCCGCCGACTTTGAGTCCGCTCTTTTCGAGATTGAACCGTCGGCGATGCGTGGGGCGACCATTGAGAAACCAGATGTCAAATGGGATCAGATTGGTGGATTTAGCCAACTGCGGGAGCGTTTGAAAGAAATTGTGATATGGCCGCTGAGACGTCCGGAATTGTTTGCCCGCGCCGGGGTCAGAGCGCCCAAAGGGCTGCTCTTGAGCGGCCCGCCAGGATGCGGTAAAACCCTCGTAGCCAAAGCCTTGGCCAGTGAAGGTGAAGTCAATTTTCTATCGGTAAAGGGGCCGGAACTTCTGTCGAAGTTTGTCGGCGATAGCGAACAAGCCGTTCGCGATCTGTTTCGCAGGGCGCGCCGCGCCGCGCCTGTGATTCTTTTTTTCGACGAGATCGATGCTCTTGGTCTTTCCCGGGGCCGTGGGCAAGACCCGGTTGCTGACCGGGTGCTCGCGCAACTGTTGACTGAACTGGACGGGGTCGAAGATCTCAAAGGCGTCTTTGTCCTTGCTGCCACCAATCGTCGCGATCGCCTCGACGAGGCACTCTTGCGTCCCGGTCGCTTCGATGAACTGGTTGAAATTGGATTGCCTGATAAAGAGGCCCGTCGCGAAATTCTGATCATTCAGTTTCGGGATAAACCTGTGGATCCAGAGTTGGACTTCAAGGAATTGGCCCGTCAGAGCGCAGGCTTGAGTGGTGCGCAATTGATGGCGGTGGCGCAGCGGAGCGCGATGACGGCTTTACGGCGTGCCTGGGAAGGTGGAGAGCTGCGGATCCGTCGTGAGGATATCGATGCGGTACTGCGTGAAATGCAACCTGAGAAAAAGTGAAAGTGAGTATTTCGAAGATGATTTATGCTTATGCGGTCTTTCGTCCATTTGGTGGTGCTATTGCCAGTTGGCCCTGTGCTTTGGCTCAGTCAAGTCCGGTGGAAATCATTTCCGTCGCCAAGTCGATTCAAGTAATCGTCAGCGAAGTTCCAGCCGGGCTTTTTGACCCAGCTGCCGTTTCCCATGGCACGTCCTCCGCCGAAGACCCGGTTTGGCTTGCCGCCGCAGCCTTAGCCCATCATGAGATCGTGATCGAGGCACACCGGTGTGGCGACGTCCTGCCGCTTCGATTCGGCATGGTCTTTCTCACCCGCGAAGATTTATTGCGTCAATTCGCCATCCATGAGCGGGAGTGGCTCTTGCGGCTGCAACGAATTGCGGGCCGTGAGGAATGTGAGATTCGACTCCTCGTCGATGCACTGCAAGTGGAGGAGAGCCGGATTGAGGGCCGTTCCCAGGAGTGGGCTTCTCTACCAGCCGGCCGGCGCTACCTAGCCGAGCGGGCGGCGCGTAGGCAAGTCCAGGAGCAATTGGCCGATCTTGAGCAAATGGCTTGGCAACGCTTTGAATTTAGCCTGGGCGATTTGTTTTCTGCCTCAGTCGAACGCCCCAACGGGAGCCGCGTATATTTGGTCGAAAGAAATTGTAAGACTTTCCTCGCCTTTGTCGAAAAGTTCCATGTGGTGGAAGACGGGCTCGCGTTTGAAGTTGCGGGAATCTGGCCTCCTTACAGTTTTTCTGGAGGAGACCTCGAAGCCGGACAAGATCTGAGCGAGTTTGGGCAATCCGGGCAGGTCCTAAGCAGTCCCGGTGCCAGATCGGATTCGTTTGAGGCCCACAGCCTCTGACCTTAGAGGGTTCGCCCTGATCCGATTTTCGAATCAATTAGGGCCAAATCAAACAAGGAGAAGACTATGGCAAAAATTACCAAATCAACAGATTCATCGAGTCTCGCTGAAGTCGTCGACCGCATTCTCGATAAAGGAATCGTGATCGACGCTTGGGTTAAGGTTTCGCTGGTCGGCATCGAGCTTATTTCGATCGAAGCACGCATCGTGATTGCTTCGGTAGAAACTTACTTGAAGTATGCCGAGGCGATTGGCCTGACCAGTACCGCCGCAATGCCTGCCTGAGCGATTCGCTCATTCAGGCCATAGTTGAGCCGCAGAGCCAACTGATTAAATGATCTTGGAGCAAGCTGCCGGCTTGCTCCTATCCCAATCTAAAGTGTTTGGATGCCGGTACTCAGCTGGATTGTATTTGTGGCGCAAGCCACGACTCCATTGAGAATCACCGCGCTGGCTGCCAGGCCAAGTGCGGATATCGGGGTGGTCCAAAGCGAAATGTGTCCAGTGGAGACGAGCTAAATATGAGTCTGACCCAGTCCCCTTCCGATTCCTTGCGCCAAGAACGAAGAGAGCTCCTGCTCGATCTTGCCAAACAGGCGGAATCCCGCAAACTACAAGTCCGAAAGATGCTGGCTGACTGTGCCGGTGAGCGTGACAAAGAGACCGAGCGCCAGCGCGGAGCAAGGCGAGAAGCCCTTCAAAAAATCTCGATGGATGTGCGCGAACTCCGGGAATCATCTGTTCGCCCGGTCGCAGCCGTTGATGGAGTTCCTCCAACAATGGCCAACCCCGCTCCTCCGTTGATTGCTGCTCTCCGCCCTTCATCTCCTCCCCTTTCCCTACAAGCACAACCAAAGGGCGTCCCGGCCTCTGAGCTTGTACAGGCGGCCCAGCCCAAACCGGCAATTCCCCCCGATTCCTCAAGCAAAAATGCAGACCGGGATCACGGCAGTAATTCGGCCCCAACAAAATTGACTCTTGAATCAGCGTTTGAAAGCCGCATGAGTGGACTCGAAGAGGCTTTCACAAAACTCGTTGAAACCGTGACCGAGAAGCTGGATTATTCCTCCAGGATCCTTCAGGTCGAGACGCAGACCAAGGGACTGGAGTCTCTGTACAAGAGTTTGAAGGGATCGATTGACGAAGTCTCGGTTCGCCTCCAGCCCGTTGAAAACAAATGTGAAGTCCTTCGAGCCGATCACCGTTCTCTCGAACTTGGCAATGACCGATTGAGTGAGCAGGTGAAGGGCTTTGATCAGATCTTTGCTTCACTCGGTCGCGATGCACAGAAAATGAACTCGACGGTAGATGCGATGAGTGTTGAACTTCGACGGGCGAATGATCGGACGCTTGCTTTGGAGAAGGCCAATTTGGCCTCCGAGGCAGAACGAGCGGGCGAGATCACCGCTTTGCAGGATAGGTTGACACGGCTCGAATCCGGATTGGTCCGCGCAATCGGCCTCCTTCAAGACTCAGAACACGGCATCGCCGATCTTGCCAGTCTTAGGGAACGCCTTGTCGATATGGAATCTGGATTTCAACGTGTGATTAAGGCCGTCGATTCACTCCAAAGACCGGCAGAAGAACCCGATTCCGCTGCCGAGCGTGAAGCTACGGCAAACGTGCTAGCCAGTCTGACAAAGCTGGTTCAGGGGATGCGCGTGGTGCAGAATGAGCGCCAGATTCAAAATGGAGTGAAAATCGCATGATTGAAACGATTGATGCTGCTTCCGCGCAGCATTTAGAAAAAGTGGTCCTTGAGCCGGGACAGGGATTCGTCACTACTGGCGAAATTGATGAGGTAACCGAGCGAGCCCTCACTTATCTGGCTGTCGGCTCTGCAGTCCATTTTGCCGGGCCGGCCGGCACCGGAAAGACCACCCTTGCTTTTCATGTCGCCGCTCAACTTGGCCGGCCCGTGATTTTGGTGCACGGAGACGACGAATTCGGCAGCTCAGATCTGGTCGGAAAAGACTCAGGTTTCCGCCGCTCCAAGGTTGTCGACAATTACATCCATTCGGTTTTGCGCACGGAGGAGAACGTGAATTCCGTCTGGAAAGAAAATCGTCTCACCACTGCCTGTCAGCATGGATATACCTTGATCTATGACGAGTTCACCCGTTCCCGGGCTGAAGCAAACAACCCCCTGTTGAGCGTTCTTGAAGAGGGAATCCTGAATGTGCCCGGGATGAGGCGCAGCGGGGAGGGATATCTGAGGGTGCACCCGGATTTTCGGGCGATATTCACATCCAATCCTGAAGAGTATGCCGGCGTTCACCGCGGACAAGATGCGTTGCTTGATCGCATGGTGACGATTCAGGTTGGTCCCTTTGATCGCGAGACCGAAGTCGCTATCGTATCCGTGAAGACTGGCCTTGCTCTAAGTGAAACCCGGGCCGTTGTCGATCTTGTGAGAACGCTACGCATGGCGAGCGAATCTGGTCACCAGCCGAGTATTCGGGCGGCCTTTTCGATTGCTAAGGTCCTTGCCCTGCGCGGCGCCCAGGCAAAGCTCGAGGATGAGACCTTTCGATGGGTTTGTCGCGATGTTCTTGGGTCCAGTATTGCCAAGGTCACGCGGGACGGACATCCACTTCCTGCTCGTGTGGTTGACGAAATCCTTGGCCGCTTCTACATCGAGGCGACCGATTTTAGCGCTGCTTTGCAATAGGAGAAAATCGATGCGACGAATTCAAAATATCAAGTCCTCTGCGGGCAAAATGGCACGAGCCGCTGTTCCCAAAGTGAGTAAAGACTATCAGTTGTTTATGCAGATCACCTGTCTTGAAATGGAAAAAGTGCGCAAGGGAGTAGAGCGCAACGCAGCGGTGGGCCGGGTGCACGGAATCGATACCCGTCTGAATGAAATTGAAGTTGAGAAAACTTCGCTGCTTCAACGTCTTGCTCAGCGCGCCAACGCCGACTCCAAACCACCAGAGGCATCTTCGCCTTTGGCCAGGATCGCGCCTGCTGGCAGAGCTTCCACTGGCAGCTTTCACATTCGATACTAGACCAGACCCCAACATGGATCAGAACTTAATGAGTCAATATCTTTATGCTATTGCCAGTGAGGGTGCGCTTGCTTCCCTCAACGGTATGGGCCTGGATCAGTCCCCGCTTTATCCGGTTTCGCAAAACGGACTTGTTGCCATTGTGAGTGATATCTCCGACCGGAGGCTCCGCCCCGAGCGGAAGCACCTGAATGCCCATCAAAAGGTGCTGTCGCAATTACTTGAGTCCAGCACTCCTCTGCCAATGGGCTTTGGGATGGTGTCCGATGGTGAAGCCGCAACGCGAAAACTCCTCGAAACCTACCGTGAAGACTTCCAGGAACAACTCGAGCGGGTCGAAGGTTGTGTTGAGATGGGGCTTCGGATCCGATGGGATGTCCCTAACATTTTCGATTTCCTCCTCAGCCGTAACTCCGATCTGACTGAGATGCGAGACCAGATTCGGTCACTCGAAGAACAGCACGGGCCCCAACACCAATCCCGCATTGAGCTCGGACGTCGTTTTGAAGGTCTGCTCGAGGGTGAGCGTGAACAGGTCGACGAACAGGTTTGCAGTATCCTCGAGCGTGTTGTAAAGGAATTTCACCGCGGCAAGACCAGGGCTGAGAACGACATTCTCAATTTGGCTTGTCTTGTAGACCGGCGTCGCCAGGATGAGTTTGTCGCCCGCGTGATTGAAGCTGCATCGGCGTTCGATGCCAACTATGCCTTCGACTACAACGGACCCTGGGCTCCGCACAACTTCGTCTCGCTGAATCTTTCTTTTGAAGAAACAGCCTAGTTTCTTGAACGCCTGAAACATTTCTGTTGAGACGTCTTTGGCCGAAATGTTTTGCCCCTCACCCGGCTCTGGTCGAGACAAGTGGCTGAGCAGCAAACCCTGCTAGAGGGCAGTTCCCAAGCAGTGGGGATGCTGCTCGGTACTATCGCTGAGCCATATATTTGGCTGCGGGTAAGCGCGCCAGGATAATGAATACATCCTTTGTGCAAGATCCAATACTTTCCTGGTAGCATAGCCCGAATCCTGACGGTACGTTAAGCTTCCATCGCCGGATCGCTTTCATACGGGCTTCCAGCTCAAGGGGTAATCGTGAACGGATAGTGAACCTCGATCGAAGCTGGCAGGTGGCTGCGAACCTCATGCAGCATGCCGATCAGCAGCAGGCCTTCCTCTTCTGCAAGTAGCGACTGGTCAATGCGATTGGCAATGTATCGATCACGATCAATAGCAAGATTGGCCAGCGCTTCAGGTGTTGCCAACCCCGGATTTTTAGCGAAGCTCAATTCTTTCAGTAATAACTCAGGTGACTCCGTTCCCATGAGAGTCGCCCCACGGTCGAGCAGGTCGCAAAGCAAGCGAAAATTGGCACTGCCTTTTGAGGCCAGATCGCGCACGATCGTAATCTCAAATCCGCAGTGGGGAAGGCTGTCCTGATAAACCCGCAATTTCCCGAAATCTAGATCCAAGCTCATGAGTTGATCATCGATTTGCTCCCACAAATCGTCAATCAGTGCAGTCGATGACCGGCTGCGACGGGAAAGTACCTTCGGGCCGAATGAGCCCAGGTCGGCTGTATTGTGCAGTATCGGAATGATGTAAAGTTTTCTTCGCGCTTGCTTCATTAAGGGCTACTTCAGAAACCTTCAACCGAAGAGGATAGAAATAAGCCGCGGTCGACAATCTATCGGCGACCGCGGCAAAAAGTTATTTTTCAAGGTCCAGGATCAGCTAGACCCGCTTGACAAAAATCCAGATGCTATCGCCCTGGATGCTCTTCTTCATTTGAATCGTCACTCGAGTCGGCTTCATGTTGTAGTCGAATGTGTAATCGAACATTGCCATGCTCTTGGTGCCGGCTACGATTTCGTCAAATCGGCCCCGGAATTCCGGACGGTTGGTGCAAGGTGCCACCTCGCGAAAGAAATTCTTGCCAGCCATACCGCGTGAATCGCGGCTACAGATATCGGCCTCGGCCTGGTTGTAGAACAAAATGGTTCCTTTGCTGTCCAGCTCGACACCACCATACGGCAAGTTGGCGATCTCGTTACGGTCCAGCTTCGTCATAACGTCATCAATGCTATAGCGCTCAATTGCAGCCATAAATCCACCTCTTAGCTTTCATGAGAGAGCGAGTTCGGCTCACACCTCACTACACAAATCGGACTTTTGGAGCTGAATATGAGAAGAATTTATGCCTTTTTTGGTAAGGACTCAGAACCAATAACGCCAGAGCGAAAAAATGTTGAGGAAAGTAGATTTCAGACCGATAAGTTTAAACGACACCAGCGGGTGCACTGACTCGAAGCTGTCAACATGCTCTGGCTCTCAAGCAAGTATGGAAATGACCGGGTTTATCAGAAAGAGACTCAAGTTGCTCGATTCCAGTGGGATTTATCGCATTACCAAAGATCTGCTCGCGGCTGAACTAACAGAATCTCGAAGGATGGTTGGTGCAACGCAAACACAAGCCCTCGATGATTTAGGTTCCTGGGGGCCAAACACGGTTTTGCTTGAGAGACACAAGCGGGAAGGTGAGCACTGCCTCGATCTCGACTCGCTCGAGCGCATTGCAGCCGCCAGTAGGATCAATCAGTTTTTTCGTCTCCACGAATGGGGTGTCGAAGACAATCTTTTGCGCCAGCAGCGTATCGGTGATCTTGCCGGGCTTGTTGAAGCTGTATTGCTCGAAGAACAGCCCACCTGGCAACGGTTGACCTTGCTGAGTTCTGGTACCAGTGGTGAGCCGAAGGCAACAACGCACCAGCGGCGAGACCTCGATGCAGAGGTAGCAGGCTGGAATCAATGGATAGATCAACCGCTCAGAGTTTTGAGCCTGGTGCCGAGTCATCATCTTTACGGATTGATCTGGACTGTGCTCTGGCCAAGTGCAAACGGGCTCGAGGTGCTCGATGCATCAAATTGGGGGCCTGGCCGTTGGCAGCGTGAAGTTGCCAAGGGCGATGTCATTGTCGGTTTTCCTTTGATGTGGGAGTTTTTGTTGCGCAGTGTTGGAACTTTTCCTGCCGGTGTAGTTGGCATCAGCAGCGCGGGTGCACTGCCACCTTCGCTCTGGGATTTGTCGATCCATCAGGGGCTGTCGCGGATGATCGAAGTGTACGGGTCCACAGAGACCGGTGGAGTGGCGGCGCGAGAAAATGCCACAGATCCTTTTCGTCTGGCGCCACATTGGGCGGATCGTGCAGAGGGCCTGGCTGAATTGCTTCCGGATCACATCGATTATGAAAGTCCAACAAAATTTAGAATTTTGGGCCGCAAGGACGGAGCAGTCAAAATCGGGGGGAGCCTGGTGAGCCTGGACGATGTTGCGCGAGAACTCAGGGCATTGGATCACATTCTGGATTGCCGTGTCCGGCGGGGCGGGGCAGGGGTGCGAGAACGTCTGGAAGCATTGGTCGTTACAGATTTACCGGCCGCCGAGTATAGCCAGATAGAGCAGCGGATCCACCGCGAGCTTGCACAGCGACTTCCTGCCGCCGCGCTGCCCAAACGTCTGGCGATTTGCGCCTCTCTGCCCGTCAATGCGATGGGGAAGGTGGCGCAGTGGTAGTCCGGCGGATGCAGACTTCGATAGCCGAAGCAAAACTCTTTCCACTGGACGGGGAGACGCCCCTGTCCTTAAAGCAGTTTTTTGAGGTAAGCGAGGGATCGGCCAATCTCGCACTGAGTCCGGCGGCCTTAGCCAAAATGGAAGCTTCTCGGGCATTGCTGGATCGTATGGTGGCTGAGGGCCGTCGCATCTACGGGGTGACTACCGGATACGGGCCCCTTGCCTGCCATCACGTAGAGCCTGGCTATGCCGAAGAATTGCAACGGAATCTGATCTACCACCTGGCCAGTGGCGTCGGCCCAGAGTATGAGCGCGAAGAGACACGCGCGATTCTGACCGCACGGATTGTGAGCTTGAGCCGCGGGCATTCTGCGATTCGACTGGAGACCATGGATTTTCTCTTGCGTTGCCTCGAACACGACATCGTGCCGGTGGTCCCTCAAATGGGCACGGTCGGTGCCAGTGGCGACCTCACTCCATTGGCACACATGGCTTTGGCATGGTTGGGTGAAAGCGATGTGAAATGGCAAGGACGCCGGATGCCAGCCCATCAAGCGCTGGCCGCCTGCGGCATGAAGCCACTTGTGTTGAGTTACAAAGAGGGGCTGGCCCTGGTCAACGGCACTTCGGCTATGACTGGAGTGGCAGCTCGAAACGCAGTGCTGGTTCGGCGTGCAACCGAATGGGCGCTCGGCTGGACGGCCTGTTATGCAGAGGTACTCAACGGCAAAGCTCAGGCCTGGGACCAAAGATTTGCCGATCTTCGTCCGCACCCCGGACAAAAGCAAGCTCACGAAATATTGCTTTCTCGCATCACAGGAAGCCAACGAATGGATCGCAGTCACCAACTTCCAGTGATTGCTCTCCACCTCGCCAAAGAAGGTGTGATTTCCGATCAGGCCTTGCTCCAGGATGCATACAGTATCCGCTGCGCACCGCAGATCTACGGTGCTGTCCTAGATGTAATCGATTTCCACGACCGTATTGCCGAGACAGAACTGAACTCAGTTACAGACAATCCGATTTTCTTTGGCGAAGACGAAGATGTGCTGCATGGGGGTAACTTCTATGGCCAGCACATTGCCTTTGCTTCCGACGCACTGCATATGGCGATCGTGAAAATGGCGATCCACATTGAGCGGACGATCGCACGCATCACCGATCCGCGCCTAAATGACGGATTACCGGCTTTTCTGCAACCCCGGCAGATCGGGCTGCAAAGCGGATTTATGGGAGCACAGGTAACGGCCAGTGCCATTGTCGCCGAGATGCGCAGCGAGGCGATGCCAGCTTCGATCCAAAGCATTCCCACCAATGCCAACAATCAGGATGTTGTGCCAATGGGTACGATTGCCGCCCGCAAAGCCAGACGTGCACTCGACCATCTCTTTCGATTGCTCGCCATCGATGCCATGGTGATGACCCAGGCAATGGAACTGCGGGCAGGCGATGCGAGTCTGGCTCAGGCAGGCTTTAGCCCAGCCGCAGCTGCTATGCAGGATTGGCTCAGGCAATTCAATCCAAGCCTTGGTAACGACCGTCCTTTGGGTACTGAGATTGAAGCCCTCTCAATTCGAATCAAACAATCGATTTGCCCCGGGATCTGAGTTGGCAGCAAGCCACAATTATTAAACCCAATGCTGCCGCAGCCAGACCGGATCCGAAGCCCTGAGGCGAGTAATTCCACTCGACCCGGTGACTGCCCTTGGGCACTACAACACCCCGCAAGGCATGGAAGACCGTGACTTTCTCCGCAGTCTGTCCATCGATCGTCACACTCCAGCCCGGATCGTCTGAATCGGCAAGAATGAGCAAAGACTTGCAGTTAGCCTGCGCACTGATCTGGACTTGTTCCGGATCATGCTTCAGGATCACCGCCGTCCCAGCCGGGCAGGCTTCAAGACCTGGCACTGCAGCTTGAGTCAATGTGGTTTGGCTCAAATTGAGTGTGTCTGTTTGGAGCAATGTGCCAAGCTCTTCTGGATTGCGGTAGGAGAGCGTGGCACTCGATAGCCAGGTGCGGGGAAACACGGGATCGGGATATTCCCAAACCTTGATACCGCCTTCGCCTTCAAACAACTGCTTCGATCCGTCAGCACGCGCCGTCGGGCCCACGTGGTAGCCAATACCGGCAAGTTGCAGAGTTCGAGGCCGGAACCAATCCACTTCAGAATGAATCCTCGTCAGGCTGGCCAGGTAGCCCCCCATGACTTCGATTCCATGCCAATCGCCAAAATTGAACTTGATCGCCTGATCATCCACCGTAATCCTGACCGGGCCAGGCCTGGTGGCCAGGAACTCGCGGACATCCTGATGGTGCGACATGGGCTCAAGCAGATTCGGTACATTCTTGTCGTGCCTGTTGCCCATATCAAAGTAGGTCATGTTCGAGGCCTCGATCATCACAGCCGCTAGCACCAGAACGCTGAAGTGCCTATGCGTGATCTTGCCCTTCTGGAGCGCAAAATAAGCAAAACCGATCAGCAGGCTGACGAAGGCAACTCCAAACCAGCGTTGTTCGAGTTGTGATTGGTTGGCTGGGATGAGTTTGGCAACGCTGAAGAGTCCAATCACCGCTCCCGCGAAAATCCAGTGCAGGCGGGCCATCGACCTGTGCGTGTGCGTGAGGCGAAGGGATTCAAAGCCGAGTGCGGCGAGCACCGAAAACGAAAGGGTGAAAATCGAAGCAGCCATCGAGGGGCTGCGCGCTTTCTCGATCATGGGTACCAGGCTGTAAAGAAGCGGCTCGAGGCCACCGAATCTTCCGAGAGCGTAGAGGATCGCCCCGATCCCAAGGCCGAGGAAGAGCCGAACCACCCCGCGCTCCCACTGCGTGCGGATAGCCCAGATCGCCAGCACCAGAGCCGTGGATCCCAGAAAAAGGCTGGTGTGAGTTTCGGCCCCCGGGAGAAGGATCGAAAGCAGCGAGGCGGGAATACTGGCGTATTGCTCATGCACGAAGTAGGCGACCTTGTCCTGCCAACTCACGGGATTTTCCATTCCGACCCAACGGATGGCCAGCTTGCCGTAAGCCAGGCCCGGTAAAAGTTGTGGTGCGGCAATCATTCCTGCAATAGAGAAGCTGAGCACGGCCGGGTAGATGCGGAAGGTAACGGCTGTCGCGAGGACACTGAGGCTGACAAAGATCGGAAGCTGGTGGTGCCCGCTCAGCCAGGCGAGGCCCAGGAAAAAGCCTGCCCAGGAGGCTTCTCGCCAAGGGCGATCGCTCGAGTTTGTCTTCAATAAAAACAGAAAGACCAGCGGTGCCCAGATCAGGCCACTGATCATCTGTGGCCAGTCGTTGGAGCCAAGGAAGCCAAAAAGCCCAAAGCAAAGGCCACCGAAGACAGCCGGAATCCTTCCGGTGCCAAGCGAGCGAACCAGCCAATAAAGGTTGAGGGCACCAATGAAGTGGAGCAGGAAGAACCACCAGTGCAGCACTCCCTGGCGAATCCAGCCCCGGCGCAAGGGGGCGGCAAAAAGAAGCCAGTTCAGCGGGTTCATAACACCCGGTTGACCCTGGCCGAGCAGATTCTGCCCACCCCATTCGTAAGGGCTCCAGAGCGGGATTCGTCCGGCATGCCATTCCCCGGCCTGGAATTGCAGCCAGGGCATCACCTGGCTGGTGAGATCGGAGCCGTTAAGCCAGGAATATTGGTC
>CAZZGS010000015.1:0-1434 GCA_964653845.1 uncultured Bryobacter sp. | reverse complement strand
GTCAATAGGATGCGCCAGTAGGCAAGCACCATCAACCCAAAAAGCAGGGCAGGACCCGCAATGCGGTTGGCTAGAGCCACGAGTGGTTGAAAAGCACCAGGCAAGGACGCCGATCCGGTGCGGAAATCCATCACAAAAGCTAGTATCTCCAACGAGTTAGCTCTTTGGCAAAGGAAATGTATGGACAAATGTCGAAAGGTTGACGTTATGCGACGCTTACTATTCACGCTTGGTACCTTGGCCGGATCGCTGATCCCGGCATTTTCTCAACAGAATGACGATGCCTCGCGCGGTGTTGTGCGGGTGAGTGTGGTCGCCGGAGATGTATCGGTGCGACGGGGGGATAGTGGAGATAACGTCGCCGCGACTATCAATGCGCCGCTGGTAGCTCAGGACCGTTTACTGACCGGCCCGGGGGCTCGGGCTGAGTTGCAATTTGATTACGCCAATATGGTTCGGCTTGGTGCTAACACAGAGCTTCGCCTGGCGGAATTACAGTATCAACGCTTTCAACTCAATCTGCCGCTTGGTCTGGTGACGTTCAAAGTCTGGCAGAATTCGCAGTCGGAAGTCGACATCAATACACCGGTGGCGAGCATCCGTCCCTTGCGTAAGGGCGAGTATCGCGTGCAGGTGCTGGAAGATGGGACGACCGAAATCACGGTTCGCGATGGCGAACTAGACATCTTCACCCCGCAGGGTTCGCGCAAGCTGGGGCAGGGCAGAACCCTCCGGATTCAAAACACCAATGGTGGCGAAGCCAGCTTTCAGACTCTGTCTGAGGCACCCTTTGACAGTTGGGATCAGTGGAACCGCAGCCGTGATCAGGAACTTGCCTCCTCGCGAAGCAGCCGCTATTTGCCTCAGGGCGTCTATGGCGGTGAGCAACTCGATGCTAATGGAGACTGGGTATACAGCGCACCCTACGGCAATGTTTGGCAGCCGCGTGTAGCTGCCAATTGGGCTCCGTACCGCACTGGCCGCTGGTCGTGGCTCGACTATTACGGCTGGAGTTGGGTTAGCTATGACCCCTGGGGCTGGGCACCCTACCACTATGGCCGCTGGTTCAATAATTCGGGGCGGTGGTGCTGGTGGCCTGGCGCAATTGATTCTCATCAGTTTTGGTCGCCTGCCTTGGTGAGCTTCGTCGGCTTTGGCGGTGGTGGTTTAGGCGGTGGACTCGGTTTTGGCTGGGGCAACGTAGGCTGGGTACCGCTTGCACCTTTTGAAACCTACAACCGTTGGTACGGCCGGGGCTTCTACGGCAATCGCAACAACAACACAACCATCGTCAACAACGTAAACATCACCAACATCTACCGGAATGCCAGGGTTGATGGAGGCGTAAGCTACGTGGAAGCCCAAAACTTCAACCGTGGGATCGCTCACGAAGGTGGCAACTCGAATGGCTACCGCGCCGCTCGCAGTTCAGAC
>CAZZGS010000014.1:9564-20472 GCA_964653845.1 uncultured Bryobacter sp. | reverse complement strand
CCGTCAACAGCGGGCCGACGATCTCGACGACATCGTCAACGCAACTGCCTCGTCCTTCCTGGGTCTAACCGTAAACTGCGCTCGCTGCCATGACCACAAATTCGATCCAATCGAACAAGCCGACTACTACCGCGTCGCCGCCATTATGAATGGCGTGAACCACGGTGAACGTGCCATCGCTTCTCCAACCGATAAGGCCAAAAGAGATGAACTTGCTGGCCCTGTCGAAAGGCAGATCAAGTCTGCCAGAGAAAAGATTGAAGCACTGACCGCTCAAATCAAGGAGCAACGAGTCTCAGCTGAAGCAGCTCTCAAATCCCGCTACCGAAGCCCTGTTTCGCCTTTCGGAACCGAAGAGAACTTCGAGCCAATCTTTGCAACTAAAATCCGCATCTCGGCTCCACTAAGTTTTCCCGGAGGCCTCGACGAAATCGAAGCCTTCACCCCTGCTGGACTGAACATCGCTGCCACCGCAACCATCAAGGTCAGCTCTACACGCATTGCGGACGGTAATCCGGACGCCTATCATCAGCGCCACCTGAACGACGGCAGCTTCGATAAGCGGTGGTTCCCTGAAGGCAATGGGCCAGCCTTCATCACTATCGAGTTCCCCAAGCTAACCAGCATCCAGAAGGTGGCGTGGTCGACAGATCGGGTCCGTGCTTTTCAGGGCAAGTTCCAGCAGAATACGGTTTCCAGCTACAAGCTCGAAATTTCGCCCGATGGTCAGAACTGGACGACCATTGCCACGGGTGAAAGCCGGCTTCCTCATCGTCCATTAGAACTGGACCGTTTGGTAACAATCGAAGCGCTCTCTCTACAAGACCGTGACGACTTTGTCGCCACGGAGCAATCCATCAAAGACCTTGAAGCTGCCCTCAAGAAGATCCCAGCCTTGCCACTGGCTTACGCCGGTAACTTCAAGCAACCCGCTGAGGCCGTTTACCTGCTGAAGGGAGGCAACGTGATGCAGAGGGGCGAAGCGATAATTCCAGCCAGTCTCAGCACCCTCGCTGAATCTCCGATTGCTTCCTTTAGCGTTACGCTCGAAGCACCCGAGAAAGAGCGCCGGCTCAAGTTTGCCCAGTGGCTTGCCGACGACAAGAATCCGCTCACTCCTCGCGTGATCGCTAACCGGATCTGGCACTACCATTTTGGGCGTGGCATCGTCGCTACTCCATCTGACTTCGGCTACAACGGCGAGCGACCTACGCATCCGGAACTTCTCGACTATCTTGCCCAGCGCCTGATTGCGAATGGCTGGAAGATGAAGCCACTGCACCGCGAGATACTGCTTTCGAAAGCCTACCGCCAATCGAGCGCCCATATCCCCGAGGCTGCCAAGATCGACGCCGACTCTCGACTGCTTTGGCGCTTCCCGCCTCAGCGCCTCGATGCGGAATCGTTGCGCGACTCCATGCTCTTCGTCTCGGGAAAGCTCAATTCTCAAATCGGTGGCCCCAGCTTCCGTCTTTATAAGTACACCGTCGACAACGTTGCGACCTACTTCCCGATGGATAAGTTTGGGCCGGAGACTTATCGCCGCTCCGTCTACGCTGAATCGGCTCGCTCGATCCGAACAGAACTTCTGAGTGTCTTCGATTGCCCCGATTCATCTCTGCCGGAACCGCGTCGCGTTTCTACTGTCTCGCCGCTGCAGGCACTCTCTCTGCTGAACCACAGCTTTACCACCGACATGGCCGAGGCTTTTGGAAACCAGAGCATCGAAACCGCTTTTCTGCGCGCATTCGGCCGGCCTCCCGATCCTGGAGAAGTTTTCGAATCCAGTGCACTCATTCGCAAGCACGGATTTACTGCCTTTGTCCGTGCACTTTTCAATGCCAACGAGTTTCTCTATGTCTACTAACCGACGCTGTTTCCTGACTGGCCTAGGCGCGATCGCTTACGGCGACCTGCTGACTGGCGCTACAAGGCAACCGCACTTCACTCCCAAGGCCAAGCGCGTTATCCAGATTTTCTGCCCTGGCGGCGCGTCACACCTCGATACCTTTGACTACAAGCCCGAGCTGGAGAAGCGCAGCGGCCAGCCGATGCCTGGCGGGGATAAAGACGTCACCTTTCAAGGGGCCAACGGCAACCTCATGCGGAGCCCTTGGGATTTCAAGCCCGCTGGGCAATCTGGCAAGCCCATCACTACAAAGCTCCCTCATCTCGCCAAATACGTCGATGACATGGCTTTCATCCATTCGATGAGCTCGCGCTCCAATACCCACGGCCCGGCTTGTGTTGCGATGAATACAGGCTTCGTCTTTGAAGGCTTCCCTTCAGCCGGAGCCTGGCTTAGTTTTGCTCTTGGTTCAGAGAACGAAAACCTTCCCGCTTACGTTGCTCTCCCTGATATTCGGGGCATCCCGCCGTCGGGCCCGGCGAACTGGACTTCGGGCTTCCTACCGGCAGAACACCAAGGCGTTGCCTTTAACGCGGCTGACCCTATTCGCAATCTGGACCGGCCCTCTGGCATCACTGCCAATACGGATCAGGCCACTCGCGACTTTGCACAGTTTCTGAATACAGAGCACGCGGCCCGGCATCCTGGAGATTCTGACCTGCAAGCCCGTATCGCATCTTATTCGCTGGCTGCTCGCATGCAACTGTCGGCTCCAGAGGTTGCAAACCTGAATGCCGAATCGAAGGCGACACTCGATCTCTATGGTGCCAACAGTACCAACCCCTTGGTTGCCGCTTATGCGAAGAACTGTATTCTCGCCCGGCGTCTGGTTGAGCGCGGAGTTCGATACGTCCAACTGTACTGCGCCTCTCGTGCTTCAGGTGTTGACGGTCTCTTGAATTGGGATGCGCATAAGACTCTGAAGTCCGACTACGAGAGGCACTTGCCGATCCTTGACCAACCCACTGCGGGCCTGATTGCCGATCTTGATGCAAGAGGGCTCCTGAAAGACACGTTG
The DNA here is from genome assembly GCA_964653845.1 of uncultured Bryobacter sp. Classification (GTDB taxonomy): domain Bacteria; phylum Acidobacteriota; class Terriglobia; order Bryobacterales; family Bryobacteraceae; genus Bryobacter. The sequence goes on along the minus strand of CAZZGS010000014.1, from coordinate 17,545 downwards.
GTGCTGTGGACGACAGAGTTTGGCCGTATGCCAACGCACCAGGAAGGCACTCTAGGGCGTGACCACAATCCTGATGCCTACACTGTCTGGATGCTGGGTGCGGGAGTCAAGAAGGCGGCTTCCTGGGGTATTACGGATGACTTTGGCCGACGTGTGGTCGAGAACCCCACCACAGTCTATGACTTTTGGGCGACGGTGCTCCACTTGCTGGGGCTAGACCACGAGAAGCTCACCTGGTATCACAATGGCCTGAATCGCCGTCTAACCGACGTACACGGCCACGTCATCAAATCGCTGCTCGCCTAGCCTTCTTCCATCGCAAGGTTTGAGCGAAGTTCTTCAGTCCGGTAACTGAACCAAGTTCAAGGACGCTCATGGCTGCTGCGGCATTGGCGAAGTCGACTGATTCCGTTAATGAGTAACCTCGAGTCCATGCGGCCAGGAAGGCTCCGGCGAAGACATCTCCCGCTCCAGTGGAATCGATCGCCTCTACTGGATAAGCTGGAACCAACGCGCCATCTACGACTGCGCCTTTGTCTCCTCGCTTCATTACGACATGGCCGGCGGGCAAAAGCTTCAGTGCTGCCTGCCAGGATTTAGCTCCGGTGATGAGACGAGCCTCTTCTTCATTGACGAATAAGACATCGACGTGTTCGAGGCAGGGAAGTACGACTTTGCCCCACTCTCCGCGTGAATCCCAGCCTGTATCCATCGAAGTTGTCAGGCCATCACGTCGTGCCCGCTCAAGCATCTTGGGTGCAAGCGTTCGCAAGGCGGGAACGGCAAAGGGATTTGCCAAGTGGAAGTGCTGGAAGCCCTTCATGGAGGGGACTGACTTCAGTGCTCCCTTACTGGCCCCCGGACGGTGCACAAAGGCTCGCTGTCCTGTTCTTTTCACCAGAGCCATAGTAGTTGGTGTTGGGAGCGCCAATTTCTTAACACGCGTGGTATCGACGCCCTTCAGAATCGACAGTAATTCTTCGCCCTCAGCGTCCTTGCCGACTGCACCGACGAGCGTGACATCCACACCCAGTTTGGCCAGTGTGTAGCTGGTATTGGCTCCATTGCCCCCTACACTGCGGGTGATTTGATCCACCCATACTGTCCCATCCCAACGGATTTCTTCAACTGGCCAAGCCAGAAGATCGAGAACCAGGTTTCCCGCTACCAGGATCTTCATTCAAATATCTTCCCCAAGGGCAGGCGCCGCGTCACAGTGCCTGCTTTCAATTCAAGTGCGTCGCCAGCGAGCTTTACTTCGACCATCTCTTCGCCACTGAGTCCCCAACGGGCAAAATGACGACCGCGGCCTTTGACCAGGAATGGAACTTCGCTCCAATCCACCACTGGTTTGCGTATGGCCTCCATTTCACCGACAGCCAATTGCTTTGGTGAGACCGATATTGCGATTGCACCGCTGCCAAGCTGCATTAGAGATATCCATTTGCCCTGCTGACTTGCGGGCATCGAACAAAGACCCTTGACACAAGTTCCAACATAGGCCGAGATTTTGGCCCAATCGAAGCGGCCAGTTACGACGTAATAGCTGTTTGTTTCGCCGATTACAGCAACCAATCGATCCATGTCGCGGCGATAGTCAAAGCCGGTTTTTGTGACGAAGTCTTTGTATTCAGCCTCTTCGCTTGCCGCGTCACCGGCGATTTTCTTGATGACGGCAGCATCGGCGATGACAAAGATGCCATCGCTACTGGGCAGGTGGGAAACCTGCTCAGCCAAAGTCATCCCTCTGTGTTGACTCCAAAAATAGAGAGCCCCAAGAGCCAGCAATCCTATCGCGAACAACCAAGCTTTCACGCCTTCAGGATACGGCAAGGAAGGGTCATCATTAATTCTCGAAACTGGATGAGGTCAAGGCTTTGCGGCCCGTCGCTCAATGCCTGGTCAGGATTTGGATGACACTCAACCAGCAAGCCGTCCGCGCCAACTGCAACTGCGGCCCGAGCCAGAGGGGCTACGAGGCTTCTTCGGCCTGTTGCGTGCGATGGGTCTAGGATCACGGGGAGGTGCGTCATCTCCTTCATCGCCGGTACCGCTGTGATATCGCAGACGTTTCGGGTGTGGGAATCGAAGCTGCGTATGCCGCGCTCGCACAAGACGACATCGGGATTGCCGCTAGCGAGGATGTACTCCGCCGCCATCAGCCATTCCTTTAGTGTCGCCGAAGGCCCCCGCTTCAAGAGGACTGGCTTACCGCAACGGCCCAGAGCCTTCAAGAGGGCAAAGTTTTGCATGTTGCGTGCGCCCACTTGCATGAGGTCGGCGTAGTTGGCGACCAGATCGACATCGCCTTCGGTTACCACTTCTGTCACTATCCCGAGCCCGTAGCGCTCGCGAGCAAGCTCCAGTAGTTTCAAGCCTGGTTCTCCGAGGCCTTGAAACTCATAAGGGGAAGTGCGCGGTTTAAAGGCTCCGCCACGCAGCAATTGCCCACCGCAATCTGCGATCACCTCGGCACAGGCCATCAGTTGTTCCTCATTTTCGACGCTACAAGGGCCGGCCATTACAACAAAGCCGCCATCGCCAAACGCCACATCGCCTACTCGAACGACACTGTTCTCGGGCTGAACGTCTCGACTGACCAGTAAGTTCACAACAATACTCCTGTCTGGAAATGCAAAAGGCCCGCTCGGGATTGCCGAGCGGGCCTTTTGATGAAACCAGAAAAATTTGGATTAATTCTTCATGGCATGCAAGTCCACTCGTCTGCTGGAAGCGACGTACCAATACCAGAATCGATATGAGTGGGCTAGAGCCATTGCTCCCTTATGCTACACGATTTTTTTAGTTCACACCAAATAGATTCTTGCGAATCTTCTTGTATTCAAATCTTGCTGGATTTACTGCGGTGACGCCTCCTGAATCGACAATGACGATCCTGGCCGAGACCGGGGCGTAGGCGGCCTGCGGTGCTATGGTTCCTTTGGCAACGAGGATCTTCATGCGCTCTGGATAGATTCCAACACTGATCAATTGGTTCAGGCTGAAGGGCAGAATCCTCTTCGGCGTGATCAAAACATAGTTCGGCATATCGGGGGTTGAGCCCTCTACTTCAATCACCACCGAGATGCCCATATCCCAATAGCGGCCGCCTCCGTGGCGGGCTTCGGTTTCAATGAAGCGCCCGTCGTGGATCCCTTTCACTCTGCCCTTGATGCGAACGGAATCTCCATGCATGTTGTCGGTCTTGCCGCCGATGGGCATGTCGAAGGCTCCCCCAACTCCGGCTCGAATAGCCGTTTGGACCGATCCTGAGTCGGAGATCACTACCGCCCACCCTTCGGCCTTCTGCTTCAGCAATTCGGTAAGGATATACGTGCTGTCACCTGCAGATCCGCCTCCGATGTTGTCTCCGGCATCCATCAGGGAGACCGGCCATTTGCCATTGTTCATGGCAAGATTTACGGCTTCGGCTGGGGTCGGTGCCTTCAGCTTGAGTTCTTCGCGGAGGTCCCAGAGCATTCCTGCGAGGCGCTCCGCTTCGCGTTTGGCGAGTGCGGGGTCGTTATTTGTGACAACGACGACTGCTGGGCCCATTGCCTCAATGTCGGCATACTGATAGCCGCCGGCGACGCTGGCTGCGAGTACGTTGGGATTCTTTTCGAGAAGCTTACTTGCGTCGGTGATGGCCTTGAGCGGGGCGGCATAAGTGTTGTGGAAGAGGATGTTGAGAACCATGGGAGGCTTCACCAATGCCTGCACTGGCTTGACCTTGCCAGAAAGAATATCGCCCATGATTTTGGCTCCAAGCACTCCAGATTCGCGGGCATCGAGATGGGGACATTCTTTGTAGGTGAGAAGTGCCGTGGTGTTGCGAACGATGTCTTCGGTGATGTTGGCGTGAAAGTCATGCACGACTACCAGGGGTATCTTGTCGCCAAAGGCCTTGCGGACACGCCTGACAATCTCTGCGTCTGCGTCCTGATAGGATTCCGTGACCATGGTTCCGTGCAGAAAGAGGAGGATTCCATCGAGCTTCCTGGCCTGTTTCAGTCTGTCGATCAATTCATTGGTTAGAGTTTCGAAGGCGGAATCGAGGACGAGGCCAATTGTTTGTGGCCCAGCAACCATGGTTGGGTGCAAGTCGTAATTGGAGAGCTTTGCTCCTTCAATGAATCCTGCGATCGTGTTGTTGGCCTTGATTGAGCGGGTGATCAAATCCTGACCGCGCAAGATGCCGTCAGCCCCACCGATGCCAGATTCAAAATCTTTGAGAGTGGTTTTCTGAGGATTGAAGGTATTTGTCTCGTGGACAATGCCTCCGATGCCAACGACAAGTTTCGTTTGAGCAGCAGCCAAAGCGCCGATAAAAAACAGTGCAGAGATCCACATGGCCGAAATCATAACAAATGGGAGTGCAGCTTAATTGCCAAATAAAAGAATCTTAGTAAAATTCCTGCAATCACAACAGGCGGTAAAGGAGACTTTAGTTGGAAACAATTTCCATTGGTCAATTCAACCTCGTCTACAACGCTTTCTCGTTCGCAATAGCAGTCATGGGAGCCGCGACTGCTTTCTTTTTCTTGAACCGTTCTCAGGTGGCACCTGTATACAGAACGGCCATAACAATTACAGGGCTGGTGACCTTAATCGCCCTGTATCACTACGTTCGAATATTCACTTCCTGGAATGACGACTTCAGCATTCTCAATGGTGCAATCAAGCCCACAGGAAAAGGATTCAACGATGCCTATCGTTATATAGATTGGCTCCTTACAGTGCCGCTTCTACTGGTGGAGTTGATTCTTGTCATGCGTCTGCCCGCGAAGGAATCTGTAGCCAAGGCAACCAAGCTTGGTCTCCTGGCGGCAATCATGGTGTTGCTTGGGTACCCAGGTGAGATCTCTACCGACTCTGGCACTCGCTGGCTTTGGTGGACTCTTTCCATGATCCCCTTCACATTGATCGTGATAGATCTATTCTTTGGACTTTCAAAATCCATTGAGGCCCAGCCTGAAAATGCCAGAGGGCTTGTGAGTGCAGCACGCTACGTCGTTGTTGTCTCCTGGTTGTTCTATCCCATAGTCTATGTGTTCCCGATGATTGGTTTCACCGGTAGTGACGCCATCACCGCAGTCCAGGTTGGATATACCATTTCCGACATCGTGTCTAAGGCTATGTTTGGTGTCTTGATTTACATGATCGCTGCACGCAAGTCGGAAACCGAACCGGCTTACTAAGTTAGTCTGTTGTGTCCGGGTGTGCTTGTCGAGGCGCCCGGAATTCTTTTCAGGAGTTCTCATGAAGGCCGAATATGATGTCATCATCCTTGGCGGAGGTTGTTCTGGACTTGCCCTTGCTTCGCGCCTTGCTGAATTTGGTCGAGACTGCCCGAAGACACTGCTAGTTGAAAAGCGCAAAGCCTATTCGAACGATCGAACATGGTGCTTCTGGGATGACGGGGATCGTCGTTCACAGCATTTAGCCCGGCATCAGTGGCAAAACATGCGTATTGCCACTTCACAGAAATCAGTAGAAGTCTCATGTGGAGCCACGCCTTACCTGATGGTCGCTGCGAGTGATTACTACGACCATGCCCGGGCGACGATACAAGAGTGTTCGCGAATCGAATTTCTCACCGGCACAGATATTCCAAGGCGGTTGGTTCAGCAAAGCGGAAAATGGATGGTTGGTACAGGCAGAGCCCCGATTGTCATCGATACGCGGCCCAAAATTGTCCCCAAGTCTGGAGACTCGACGCTTTGGCAATCGTTCTACGGTACCGAAATTGAGACAGAAGACGATATATTCGATCCATCTTGTTTAGATTTGATGGATTTCTCATCCAGCACGCCCACCCGCATTTTGTTTACATATCATTTGCCGACTTCTCCCCGCCGAGCGTTGATTGAAGTTACTCATTTTGGATCTGAACCTGAGGACGCCGGTCGACTTCTAAAGGATCATGAATTGGCAATCCAAAGGCGGGTGGGCAAAGCCCGATTCAAAGTAATCCGCCGCGAGGAAGGCATTTTACCCATGGGGATTCATGCATCGAGCCCAAGCCCGGATCCGACCTATATCTACGCTGGCTTAAGTGCTGGAGGAGCGCGGCCTTGCACTGGATATGCCTATCAGCGAATTCAGCGTTGGGCCGACATCTGTGCACAATCCCTTCGCGGATCCTCTATCCCTCGGTCTCATCCAGCCGACCCGATATGGCTTCAGGCAATGGATCATCTTTTTCTGACTGTTCTAAGATCGAGGCCAGACTTGGCCCCTTCGCTTTTTCTGTCTCTTTTTGAGAACACGAAGACGGACCGTATCATCCGATTCCTGTCTGATCGAGGGCAACCGGCCGACTATGCGGACGTAATATCCGCTCTCCCGGTGATGCCGTTTCTGAAAGAGATTCCAAGTGCGTTCTTGAGCAAAGCGATGGAGTGGCAAGAATCCTGGGCATCATGACGGCGAGTCTCCTGCAGAGCGCGGTCTTCGTTTTGCTGGCGATTATGAGCCCGATGTTTCCCTTAGCGGATCGCAAATGGGAAATGATTGTTTTGGGTAGTCTGGTGGTTTTGCTTGGTATTCCCCACGGTGCCTTAGATACCATCTATGGGCGCAATCAATTCAAAATAGCCGGAGCCCGGGATTGGGCTCTTTTTGCCATTGGATATATGATTCCCGTTGTCCTGGTCGTCCTGGTGTGGAAAGCTTCTCCGGCAGTCTTTCTTTATTGTTTTCTTGCAATCTCAATCATTCATTTTTCCGGAGACCCTGCGGCAGGCACCCCTATTTTTGCGAGACTGCTTTATGGCGGCGCGATTGTCTTTTTGCCTCTTATTCTCCACGCTGCCGAAGTGACGGAGTTATTTTCCGCACTTGTAGGAATCGATGCAGCCGCTCAAACTGTAAATGTTTTTCGACCCTTGGCCTGGCCGTGGCTGATTGGGCTAATGGCAGCTTCACTGATGCTGTTCTGGCGGAACCGCCTGAGCGCTTTGGAGTTCTCCTCATTGGCGTTTCTAGCAACCGTTTCGACTCCGCTTTTGGCGTTCACCGTTTATTTTTGCGCGATGCACAGTGCCCGTCATATTATGAGGAGTTATCGTTTGGCTGGTTCGCCCGCCTTGGGATCGTTCTTTAAAGCAGCCTTGCTTCCCATGCTGGCTGTGCTTGTTTTCGGGTCGCTTGGGATTCAACTTCTCGATGGCATTAGTCTCGAAACACGATTCATTCGAATACTGTTTGTGACTCTTGCCGCACTTACGGTACCGCACATGGCTTTGGTTGAGCGCTTTCGATATCAAATTTCGTTTGCTCCTAACGTGTCAAATCAGTTAAGCTAGCAGACGTTTTCGTATTTTCGAAAGGTCTTTTACAAAGTGAATTATTTCCTCAACGCTCCGTTCGCGCTGTGGCTCCAGGCTGGGCCAGAAGATGCCACCGGTCAAACTATACTTCTTAGTATCCTGGCCATCAGCGCATTCGGAATGATAGTAGCCGGTTATCTCGCCAGATATGTTCTTGCCAAGGACACCGGTACGCCTGAAATGCGTAAAATCTCCGACGCTATCAAGAGTGGCGCTGAGGCTTATATGAACCGTCAAAACCGCACCATTGCCGGTTTGGCCGTTGTTCTTGCTCTCATCATTTATTTCGCTTACCTCCTGGGTAAGGATGACTCTCAGCTTGCGGTTCGAATGACGATCAGTTTCCTTTTTGGGGCCGTCTGCTCGCTCGCTGCCGGGTTCAGTGGCATGTGGGTTTCGATTCGTGCCAACATTCGCGTGGCTGCCGCCGCTCGTTCGAGCCTTGGCGAAGCTATGCAGATTGCTCTTAGGGGTGGTGCAGTTACCGGTATTGCCGTCACTGCGCTTTCAATGTTTGGCGTGGGGTTACTGTTTGCGTTTTTTGACGGGCTGAATCAACCACAGGATGTACCTCGACAAATTGTCGCCTTTGGTTTTGGAGCCAGCTTCGTCGCTCTTTTTGCACAGCTTGGCGGTGGCATCTATACGAA
>CAZZGS010000014.1:0-9554 GCA_964653845.1 uncultured Bryobacter sp. | reverse complement strand
ACCCTGCCGTGATCGCCGACCTCGTTGGCGACAACGTTGGAGACTGCGCTGGCCGCGGTGCTGACATCTTTGAATCTTCTGCCGCTGAAAATATTGGCGCCATGATTCTTGGTGTTACGCTGTATAAGGTTTTCGGGCTTTCCGGTATTCTCTTTCCGCTTTATACCTGCGCGCTGGGGCTTCTTGCCAGTATTATTGGCGTGTTTACAGTAAAGCTGAAGGGCGAGGAAGATCCGATGCGGGCCTTGAACCGTGGCTTCTACGTGGCGAGCATTATCTCGATCGGTGGCTTTTATGTCGCAATTCAGCAATTGCTGGGCGGCAACATGTGGCTCTTTGGTGCGGGCGTTATTGGTATCGCCACGAGCTTCCTATTCGTTTTTCTGACTCAGTACTACACAGATCACAAATACCGGCCGGTTCGATTTATTGCAGAATCGTGCACAACTGGCCCCGCTACGACGATCATTTCCGGCCTTGCGATCGGAATGGAATGCACTGGTCTGGTGGTGTTGACGATCAGCGTTGCGATCTTTAGTTCTTATTGGATGGGGATTCAAGCGGCTCTTCCTGGAGTTAGCTCCCTATCGAGCGGCCTCTATGGGACGGCCGTTGCGACCATGGGTGTTCTCTCGACGGCCGCCTACGTTCTTGCCATGGATACCTTTGGCCCGATCACGGACAACGCTGGTGGCATCGTGGAAATGTCCAAACAGCCTCCTGAAGTACGCCATCGAACCGACTTGCTCGATGCTGCCGGAAATACGACAAAGGCGCTTACCAAGGGTTATGCGATTGGCAGCGCGGCTCTGGCAGCCTTCCTGCTCTTCAGCGCTTACATTGACGAAGTAAAGATGGTTCTGGCCAAGCGATTGTCCAAGCCATTTGAAGAAATTGCATTTAGCGTCGATATCGGTCAAGTGCCCGTGTTTATTGGTGCCTTGCTTGGCGGAATGCTTGTGTTCCTCTTTAGTTCACTGGCGATCCAGGCTGTTGGTAAAGTAGCGCAGACCGTGATCAAGGAAGTTCGTCGTCAGTTCCAGGCAGACCCGGGAATCATGCAGGGTACTAGCGATCCGGACTACGGGCAGTGCGTCGATATCGTTACTGCGGGTGCTCTCAAGGCCATGATTCTTCCCGGGTTGTTGCCGGTTCTCGCCCCTGTTGCCGTTGGTCTGCTATTCAAGAATCTTCCTCCGGCTACCGACGGTACGCCTATGGGTGCTTGTGCAGTGGCTGCGATGCTGATGGTGGGAACGATTACCGGCATTCTTATGGCCACGTTCATGAACAATGGCGGTGGGGCTTGGGATAACGCCAAGAAGTACATCGAACTGGGTCACCACGGTGGCAAGGGTTCCGATGCGCACAAGGCTTCTGTAGTCGGCGATACCGTTGGCGATCCATTCAAGGATACCGCTGGCCCTTCGTTACACGTGCTGATCAAATTGTTGAGTACGATTACGCTAGTGGCAGCTCCGCTGTTTCTGTAATCGATCAAAGTTGGATCGAAGTCAAGAGCCACATGCCGAAGCTGTGAGCGTCTTTATGTTGACGGCTGGGGGCCGATAACGGGATTCGTACCTTTCGACCTGGTGCTGATTCGCCACCGCTTGCCAGTGAGGAACCTCCCTTCCACCTGTTGGCCCCATAAAGCGTCGAGTTCAGACTTGGATCGTAAGCCCCATAAGGGTCATGAGCGATCAATGTAAAATCCATGCTGGACATGAAATCGCGTTCATTCTCGTAGCCCACAACGAGAATGATGTGGCCAGAGTTATTGTTGGCATGCGTTACGCTGCATAGGATGGGTTGACCGCCATCGATCTGGCGAACGAAGAAGTCTTTTGCTTCATGAACGACGGACGTTGAGAGCTTGGTTGTTTTGATGGTCGGAAAGGTGGTTTCCAACCACCATCTCAGGTTCTCGTGAGAATTTACTTGTGTTGTATTGGGACGTTTGGGGTCGCTATTGATTGTCTGCTTGATTTCAGTTGGAGCGAGCATCGAGGCGTCTACGCTTTGGCCCAGCTTTCTCTCTAGCCAGCTAGCCATCATTTTGAGCACCGTGCCCTGACACGACGTGCCTGTGGGCTGCGCATAGTAGGGCACTTCCAAGATTCGAGAACGGGCGTTTCCAATACTATTTCCCTGGAAAGCCTGTAGTCGCTTTTACTTCGTTGATCTGGTCGGTATGCCTTTGAGCATGTGCGGCCAGGAGCAGGAACATCTGGTAGGCGTCCATTTTGAAGTCGGGGACGATCTTGAGGCGAAGATCCTGATCTTGTGTTTTTTCGACGTAAGCGATTGTGTTGTCGCGGCGCTCTTTGAAGGCTGCCAGGGCCGCTGCGGTGTTTGCAAAGGACTTTTGGGGTGTTGCCTGATCTGGGGCTTTCACCTTTTGGTCGCGACTGCGGATCGATTTGAGGAAGTCTTCGTCTTTTTGGATGGCCTTGGCTGCCGGATCGGCCGGGCCTGCCGCAACCTGTTTGTAGAAGCCAAAGAGGAAAGTTTCGGTGATGGCCAGATGTTCCACTACCTCTGCAATGGACCATTTATCTTGAGCGGCTTTCCAGTTCAGTTGCTTTTCGCTCACGCCTGAGATGGCGTCGATTACAATCTTGCGGGAGGCGTGGAGTTCGCTCATTGCCCGGTCCCGTTCTCCCTGGGTTAGGGGAGCGGCGTGTAAAGCCAATGAAATCAATACGAAGCTTGCAATATTTCGAGTCATACCTCCTACATCCTAGTACTTTTTCTACCTATATTTCCTAATGAACCGCTTCATGTTGGCCGATTCAGTTCTTAGCAATGGCGAGTCTTATTACTACCGCGCCCTTAGCCGCTATCGGCGAACATGTTGAACTATTCACAGTGCTCGATAAGGAGCCTCGTATTCTGCTAGTGGATGGGGTGGAACTGAACCGACGGGTTGTCAAGGCCACGCTGAATGCTATTGGTGCCAGGTTTATCGAGGCCAGGCGGCCTAGCGAGGCTTATCAGATCCTGAAGAATGAGCGAGTGGATCTTGTGATCTGCGATATGTTCCTTCCTGAGCAGAACGGGATGGAGTTCTGTCGTGCGCTGAAGTCGGATCGCGCGACGCAATTATTGCCCGTTTTGATGTTGACGAGCGTTCAAGGGAGCGAGCACGAAGTAGAAGGCCTTACCAGTGGCGCGGATGAGTATTTGTTGCAGCCAGCACACCCTAGCGTGCTGAAGGCCCGGGTTCTATCGATGCTTCGCCACAAGGCGGCTCTGGATTCACTGGATGAGGTTGAGAGCATTTTGTTCACGCTGGCTCAGGCTGTGGAGGAGCGCGACAAATGTACTTCGGATCATTGCCGGCGGCTATCCTACTTCAGCGTGGAGCTAGGCATCAGGTTGGGTTTGGGGCGTAACGATTTGTTGGCATTGCATCGCGGTGGGTACCTGCATGACATTGGGAAAATCGGGATCCCCGATTCGATTCTGAACAAGGCCGGAGAGTTAACTGATGATGAATGGCGGATCATGCGGAGTCATGTGACTCGCGGGGAAGAGATCTGCCGGCCGATGAAGAGTCTTGAGAACGTGCTGCCGATCATTCGGCATCACCATGAAAAGTGGGATGGCACGGGTTATCCAGATCGACTCAAGGGCGAGAAGATTCCGCTGCTGGCTAGAATCCTACAGATTGCCGATGTCTTTGATGCATTAAGCAGCGAACGCTCCTATAAGAAGGCGCTGACGATGGATCAGGCTTGCCGCCAATTGGAAAAGGAAGCGCTGGCCGGTTGGCGCGATCCTGAACTGGTTCCTCTATTTGTGAACATGCTTGAGCATGACGATGACGAATCCCGCATGTCGCGGAATTTGAGAGCTATTGCTGGCGCAGTGAACGAAGCCTAAGCTTTAAGCCCAGAATGTCAGGTAGGGTTTGCCTTTGGCCATGCGTTCCACCAAAAGGGCGAGTTCGCGCAGATGGTAGTCTCCCCACATGCAGCTTTCACCGCACGGCACTTTGCGGCCAGCAGGAATGTGATCCCACCCGTTGGGGCGGTGATAGACGGAGTGCAGTAGGAGGCCTTCGTGCTTTGGATCTGTCGAGAGGTAGGGCTCTTCGAGCAAGGTTTTGAGGACGGTGAGGCCGGCTTGCATGTAGCGGTCCTCTTTGAGGTAAATGCCGAGCCGGATCAGCCCCTGTGCGCCGATGGCGGCTGCTGAGGAATCCACTGGCTCCCAATCATTGAATGGTTCGGCGGGGCGGTCCATGTAGTTGCCGAGGCGGTGGAGGTTGGGGGCTCCAGTATCCCAGTAGGGGACGCTAGAGGTGGGAGTGTGTTCGAGGTAGAAGTCGCAGGTGGCTTGGGCGGCTTTGCGCATTGTGGCTTTGATTGCGTCGAGGTTGGGTTCGGAAAGCGTTTCGAAGAACTCGAGTAATTCGGCGAAGCCGCACATGGCCCAGGCGAGGCCGCGGGTCCAGGTGGAGAAGGGAGAGTAGCCTTGCTGGCTGCTGGGACAACGGAAATTGCCGTCGTTGCGATTAAAGATGGCTTCGTGGACGGCACGGCCTCTTATGTCGTAGGCGTCGCGGCCTTCGCCGTAGTAGACGCTGTATTTTGCGGTGGCTTCGGCGTGTTCGATCAGGCGGCTTAACAGGGAGATTCGCTTGTCGTTCTCTGCGGTAAGAACATGGCCGAGGCGGTGGCCAACGGCCAAGGCGCGCAGTGAGCGGATGGTGTCGACGAACAATGAATGCGGGCCGTTGGAGGAATAGATGTAGCCGCCACCTCCCGCAATTGTGGACCAGCGTGAGGCTTGCACTGCGCCTGAGGCTTTGAGGGCGAACTCGTAGAAGTTCTTTTCCCATTCGTTGGCAGGAGTTCGGCCTTCGACCATGAGCCGGAGCAGGTTGCCGTAGGTGCTGACGTTATTGAAGCCGTGATCATGAACGCCGATGTGGGTTACGTGAGTGGCCATCAGTTCGAGAGTTCGCTTCCGGCCCATCTCGAGGAATTGGTGATCGCCGGTTGCGTCAAACTGCAGGATGGCGGCTCCGAACTGGAAGCCCTGGGTCCATTCTGTCCAGCCACGGGACGTGTATTTGCCTTCGATTGTGAAGACCGGAGAGCCTTTTTCGGGGGTCCAGGATGACTCGAGACTGAGGATCTTTTCGGCCGAAGCCTGCCACATACGTTCTATTGCGGGAATTAGGGTTGACGGCGTGATTGCCGGATCGACTTTGACCATTAACCTTATAGAATAAACGATCCTGAACTTCCCAACCCTGGATCACGTTATATTGTCAGCCATGAAATACACAGTAGTGATTGCCAGCCTCACGTTGCTGTTTTCTTGCGGAGATCGCCGTGAGGCTGGCCCTCCCATCACTGATACCAAAAAAGCCAACACGAGCAAGGCTGAAATGCTTCAAGCCGAAATTACCATGGCGGCTGGTGAATTAATTATCGAGGGTGGAGGCAAGCAAGAAGTGAATGCCGAGCTGCGATACAGTAGTGGCGGGCTTGTGCCTGGTTTCCGTTTTGACGATTCCAGTTTTCGAGCGCGGCTGGTTGTGGATCAGCCGAAGAATCAGAGCGGCAACTTGAAGTTTGAGGAGGACAAGTGGCGGATTCAACTTCCTGATGGTCTGGCAACGGATCTGGAAGTGGCGATGGGTGCGGGGGAAGCCCGGCTTAAGTTGGGAAGTCTCGATCTACGAAAGGTTAATCTAAAAATGGGGGCAGGGAAGGTAGTTGCCGATTTTACTGGCGAGCCGAAGCGTGATTTTGAGGTGAGAATTCAAGGCGGGGTTGGTGAATGCGAAGTGACGTTGCCGAAGTCTGCCGGGATTCATGCTGAGGCTACAGGCGGGCTTGGGAGTGTCGATGTGGATGGCCTTGAGAAGAAAGGGTCTTATTATGAGAATGCCGCTTTCTCTCAAGCGGGGCCGAAGATTCGGTTGAGTGTTCAAGGCGGCGTTGGGTCGATCAAAATTTTAGTTCGTTAGGGTTGTCGAGTTTTGGACCTTTGGTTCGCCCGAATCATGCTTTCTTGACTGTGCCGGCCGTGGCATGCCGCTCGTGCCGCTTTTGAAACTGCTATCAGTCTGAGCAGGAATTCTGCTGAACGTGAGTATCTGGTTCGTGTCCAGGCAACTGCAAATCCTTCATAACGAAATCGTTGGTTGTACGGCTTGTCCCCGGCTGGTGGAGCATTGCAGGAACGTTGCCGTTATCAAGCGGCGTGCTTATCGGGATCATGAGTATTGGGGGCGGCCTGTGCCGGGCTTTGGAGACCCAGCGGCGAGCTTGTTGATTGTGGGTCTTGCTCCTGGTGCGCATGGGGCCAATCGAACGGGACGCATGTTTACGGGAGACAGGAGCGGCGATTTTCTATTTGCTGCATTGTATGCTTGCGGGTTCGCCAATCAACCCAACTGTATCGACCGCAACGATGGGCTGGAATTGATCGATGCATATATAACTGGGGCTGGCCGTTGTGCTCCTCCTGACAACAAGCCACTGCCTGAGGAGTTGGATCAATGTCGTCCGTTTTTGATCCGCGAAATTGAGCTGCTCAAAAACATAAAGATCGTTGTTTGTTTGGGACGCATTGCACTGGATGCATATGCGAAGGCTGCGGGGTTGAAGGTGCGGGACTTCGGGCACGGCCTTCGGATTGACGCGCCCTTGCCTATTCTTTGCTCTTATCACCCGAGCCAGCAGAATACGCAAACGGGGCGGCTGACGATGCCGATGCTTGAGGATATCTTTCGTCAGGCTCGCAAGTATAGCCAGGTGGCCAAGACGCCGGCTAGGAAGCCACCTGCGGCATAGAGCCAGGGCGATAGTGGTTTTCGCTCGACGGGCTGATCGATTTCTACTATTGGTTCGATATCGCGTTGCTTTGCTGTAACCGAGTAGCTGCCTTTGGGGACTTCGAGAATCCATGCGTCTTTTGCACCAGCACCCAGATAGTATTCGGTTAGCTTCGAACGCAATCTGGAGCTTTGCACTCTCACGGTGGAATCCTGGCGGGGGTCGAAGCCTTCGGTTTTGTTGAAGACGGCAGAGGCGATTTGAGCCTCCTTAATTGGCTCACCGGGATTCTCAATAGTTTGTTTTACAAGGTAGGTAAGGAGGTTTCGAAGAGAGTCTGCAGTGGCAAAGGGAGGGCAGGAGCTTATCTTTTCTAATGCGTCCAGAACGGGCTGGCCATCAATCATCTCCATCGATTCTATTACCCTAGAGGGAGACATGTATCGTTTTTTGTTGATAGCGTTTTCTACGGTTGCTTGCGCCCAGTTTGTAAAGCCACAAGCTCCGGTGCGTTATGGCTACAAGGTTGTTAAAACTTTTGTGCATGACCCGGGGGCCTTTACCCAGGGGTTTGAGTATCGTGATGGTGTTTTCATTGAGGGTACGGGGCTGAAGGGGCAGTCCAGTTTGCGGCGGGTGAACTTGGAGACTGGTCAGGTATTGCAGAAGGTGGATTTGTCCGGGCAGTATTTTGGTGAAGGCATTACGGTGCTCAAAGACCGGATTCTGCAATTGACCTGGCAGACGGGTGTTGGCTTTATCTATGACCGGAAGACGTTGAAGCAGACGGGGCAGTTCAAGTATCCGGGGGAAGGCTGGGGGCTTGCCAATGATGGCAAACAGGTTTATATGAGTGATGGCACCAGTGAGATCCGCATCTGGGACGCGGTAACGCTGAAGGAGTTGCGGCGCATCACCGTGCATAACGGGAAGAGCCCGATTGATCAGATCAACGAGCTGGAAATTGTCGAAGGCGAGATCTATGCCAATGTTTGGCAGACCGACTATATTTTAAGGATTTCGCCCATTGATGGTCAGTTGTTGGGGATCATCGACATGCGTGGGTTGCTCGATACGGGACGTGCGGCTGATGTGCTGAACGGTATTGCCTATGACGCGGCTGGCAAGCGGCTTTTTGTTACCGGCAAGCTTTGGCCCAAGATTTATCAGGTAGAAATTAAGCGTGTTCCTTGAGATTCGCAGGTGGGTGAAGAAGATCCCGAAGGGCAAGGTTGCGACCTATGGACAAGTGGCGATTGCGGCGGGATTTCCTCGTGGGGCGCGGCAGGTGGCATGGGCGCTTAAGACTTTTGACCCGACGCTGCCCTGGCAACGCGTGATTGGGCATGGAGGAAAGATTCTGTTGCGTGGTGCCAATGGTGTGGAACAGGTGCAGCGGCTTGAGGCTGAGGGAATTGTCGTACATGGGACTCGTGTCGATCTGAGGCGATTCGGATATGTTTATTGATTGTGTTAACTTGGTCATTAAGTCAAGATGAAGCATTTTTTAGCTCTAATCCTATGTTTTAGCCTTTTGCCAGCGGCTCCAAGGGTGGATCCGAAAGAAGAGGCGCTTGTAGCCAAACGTAGGAATTACTGGGCTTTTCAGGCTCCTGTGCGTGTTGAGATTCCGAGTGGCGTTCATCCGATTGATCACCTCGAACCGGCCAAGCGGCCGTTGCTTGAGAAGCGCAGTTTACTTCGACGTTTGACACTGGATCTGACTGGGCTTCCGCCGACTAGCCTTGAGGGGAATTATGAGCAGGTGCTCGACAGGTTGATGGCAAGCCCGCGCTATGGGGAGCGTTGGGGGCAGAAGTGGCTGGATGTGGTTCGCTACGCCGATACGAATGGCTTTGAGCTTGATGCCGAGCGGCCTCATGCCTGGCGCTATCGCGACTATGTGATTCGGTCATTCAATTCGAACAAGCCTTACAATCAATTTCTTCGTGAGCAGCTTGCCGGGGATGAGTTGTTTCCTGGCAATTCTGAATCTTTGATTGCTACGGGATTCTTGCGGGCAGGGCCCCGGCATGTGGTGGGCGGGAATCAGGATGAGGAGCAGAATCGACAGGAAGACCTGATCGAGATGACTCACGCCATCTCTGCCACTTTCATGGGCATGACGATGAATTGCGCCCGCTGTCATAATCACAAGTTTGATCCGATTCTGCAGGCTGATTATTACCGGTTGCAGGCTATTTTGGCTTCGACTGAATTTCGGGAAGTGCAGATTGTGGATGGCGATTCGATGCTTTCTGCGGATACGCGGCAGTCGCGGCATGAGGCATTACTCAAGCCCTTCAAGGATCAGATCAAGGAGATTGAGAAGCCTTTCCGGGAACAGTTTCGTGCTGAGAAGTTGCCGACGCTTGAGCCGCAGTTCCGGGATGCTTTGAAGATTGATAAAGAGAAGCGGACTGAGGATCAGAAGAGGTTTGCCAAGGAAGCAGAGCGTCAGTTGTCTCCTACCTGGGATGAAGTTGTGGCTCTGATTACGCCGGATCTTAAAGCGAAGCGTGCGGCTTTGCGGCAGAAGATGCATGTGATTGATCTTGATGAGCCGGATCCGGCTGAGCATGCGTATTCCGTGTTTACTGTGGATAAGGCGCAGCCGACTCATGTGTTGAAGGTTGGAGATCCGCGGATGAAGCAGCAGGCGGTGGAGGCTGGGCTTCCTCTTGTGTTGGCGAAGGATCTTGGGGATCTGTCGCTCGATCCACATGGGCGTCGTGCGGCGCTGGCGAACTGGCT
>CAZZGS010000013.1:15866-20560 GCA_964653845.1 uncultured Bryobacter sp. | reverse complement strand
TGCGATTTCTGCGCGACGAATCGAAGTTTGCGCAAGGCAAGATTGCATTTCTGCAGTACCTCAGTGTCGGCATTTTTTTGTTTATTGTCGGGGGATATTGGAATCTTCAGATCCGCAACGAAGAGATTTATTCCCTGAAGGCGGAGCGCAATCGTATCAAGGCGCTGCCGATTCCTGCACCCCGGGGCAAGATCCTCGATCGAGACAAAAGAGTGATTGTGGACAATCAATCCAGTTTTTCTGTTTTACTATCCCTCGAAACACTCAAAGATGAACATCTACGTCCCATTGTGGACGGCCTCGATCTGGACTACGAGGAAGTTCTTGTCTTGATCAAGAACAGTCGTTCAAGGCCCAAGTATTTGCCAATCACTCTCAAGAAGGAATTGACTCCGGCTGAGATAGCGTTTGTTGAATCACATCGTGATCCTGAAACTTATCCGGAACTGGAATTGATTCACACCGAACGCAGAGTCTATCCAGCCAACGGCTTTGCCGCTCACCTGATCGGTTACATCGGCGAAGTTTCCGAGGCTGAACTCAACTTGGCCGACTTCGCCAAGTACCAACAAGGTGACTTGGTTGGCAAGACCGGAATTGAGCGCCAATACAACGATCACCTAACCGGCGAAGACGGCCAGCGACAAGTTCTGGTTGACAACAAGGGGAATGAGCGCCGAGTTCTTGGACTCAAGAAAGCGGTTCCCGGCAAGTCCATCGAACTGACTCTCGATCTCGACGTTCAGACCGTCATGGAACTGGCGATGGAGGGCCGGCGTGGCGGCGCGGTCGCACTCGATCCTCGCAATGGTGAAGTACTGGCCATGGTCTCAAAGCCTGGTTTCGATCTGACAAAGCTATCTTCACGAGAAAGAACCAAGGAGTGGAAAGAAATTTTTTCCAATCCCGAAAAGCCACTGCTCAATCGCGCAATTCAAGCGCAACTCGCACCTGGCTCAACTTTCAAACCGATCGTTGCCCTTGCCGCCCTCGAAAGCGGCGAAATCACAAATGAAACTTCTTTCAGTTGTGGCGGTGGATTGAACTTCTATGGCCGGTATTTCCATTGCCACAATAAAAAAGGGCACGGTGCAACATCTCTAAAGAGGGCACTCGCTCAATCCTGCGATGTCTATTTCTACAACGTAGGCAACAAGATCGGTATCGATCAGATATCGAAGTATGCCGAGATCGCGGGCTTTGGCGCCAAGACGGGAATTGATCTTCCATCAGAGGCTGAAGGTACCCTGCCATCCAGCAAATGGAAAATTCGCGCATTGAGAGAAAAATGGTATGGCGGCGATACGATCTCTGTCGCCATCGGTCAAGGCTACCTGACTGTCACACCAATTCAGCTGGCACACGCCATCGGAGGCATTGTGATTGGCGGAATCTGGCACACTCCTCATTTGCTCAAAGGCGACGCACCCGCCAAGCCTGCCCGCAAGGCAGACCTCGATCTTGAACATGTCCGTCTTGTTACCGACGGCATGTGCGAAGTTGTCAATGGCGCAGGCACTGCCTCTGGCTCGCGTATCCCCGGCATAGAGATGTGCGGCAAGACTGGGACGGCACAGACTGCCTCCAACGAATACCAGAAGGCGAAGAACATTCGCCTTAAAGACAATGCCTGGTTTATCGCCTTTGCACCTCGGGCGAATCCAGAAATCGCAGTAGCTGTTCTCTTTGAAGAAGGCGAACACGGCCCCATGGCCGGCACTATCGCTCGCGACATCGTCAAGGCCTACTTCGATAAGAAAACCCGTAAAGAGCTTTCTCAAACGCAGCCGTCAACTGTAACGGCCAGTTTGCCGGTTGCCCCCAATGGAGCCGCAAACTGATGCTTTCATTCCGCACGCTGAGAGATGTCGATTGGACACTGCTGATCCTCACTTTGATCCTCAGCGGCATTGGTGTCCTGCAAATTTATTCCGCCACCCAATCTACCGGCGATGCAGATCGCTGGTGGAAGCAGGTGATCTATATCTTTGCCGGTCTCATCGTCTTCTATCTGGTGAGTCAGGTTGACTATCACACCCTGGTTGGCCAGGCACCCCTGATGTACATCATCTTCGGGGGCATTCTTGTCTTTCTCCTGGTTCTGAGTCGCGTCGTACTCGGCGCGAAACGTTGGATCAGTCTCGGGGCTGGCTTCAAGCTGCAACCCAGCGAATTCATGAAGCTGATCCTGATCCTCTTTGTTGCCCGATACATATCGGAGCTCAAAACCGACTCCATGCGTCTTCGTGATCTTCTAAAGCTTTGCGGCATTGTTCTTGTCCCGTTCGTTCTTGTTGGATTACAACCAGATCTGGGCACAGCCCTCTGCTATTTGCCGATTCTCGCTGTGGGTATCTTGCTTGCAGGCCTTACCAGGCAACAGGCAATGTCCATTTTGATCATTTTGCTCTTCATTGTCCCAACCGGTTGGTTCGCCCTGAAGGATTACCAAAAGGCACGAATCACCAGCTTTATGGACCCCACCTCAGACCCTCAGGGTTCTGGATACCAGGTAATGCAGTCCAAAATTGCCGTTGGCTCCGGAGGTATGTGGGGGCTCGGCGTAACTCGAGGAATGCAGATCCAACTTCGCTTTTTACCCTTTGCCCATACGGACTTTATCTTCGCCGCTTTTGCTGAAGAACACGGCTTTGTCGGCGTGGTCACCGTACTTGGGTTATATTTCCTACTATTGATGCAAATTTTGCAAAACGCACAAACTGCCCCGGACCGGGCAGGCACCGCCATCTGTATGGGCGTAGGTGCGTTAATGCTTTTCCACGTTCTGGAGAATGCTGGGATGGTTGCCGGGCTAATGCCAGTGGCGGGAATTCCCTTGCCATTGATGAGCTATGGCGGCTCGAGTATTCTCTCATTTTTCCTCATGCTGGGGCTCGTCAACAACGTACGACTCCGGCGATTCTTGCAGTAAGATGACCTGGGCCAAACTATGAACGCCTGGGGCTACAACAATTTGGAACTATTTTGCCGAGACGCTTTTGCCGGACTTCTCCCCGCTCCAAGGATGACGCCTTGCGGCTCTGCCGCCGCACGCGATTTCTCCGCGGGCCAGTTTCCGGCCACCAAACGCTTCTATACGCACTCAGTGCATTTCGCGTCTTGTTTCGAGTCAAGTTGATTTCCAGAGTTGTATTCCAGGCCGACGGTTCTCCCGGGATCCTTAAGGAGATGCCTGATGGCAAAAGAGTTAGTAATTTCCACTGGGCGGCACGAAACCCGTGTCGCCATCATGGAAGAAGACCAACTGGTCGAAATTTATTTCCAGCGCGCGAATGAGTATTCGCTCGCCGGATCGATCCACAAAGGCCGCGTTACCCGCGTGCTCCCTGGAATGCAATCCGCTTTCGTCGACCTTGGTCTCGAACGCGACACATTCCTCTACGTCTCTGACTTCTTTGAAGAGAACGAAGAGTTTGAAAAGATGCCTGAAGGGCGCGAACGCACAGAACGTATCGGTACAGAACGTATCGGTACAGAACGCATCGGTACAGAACGCATCGGTACAGAACGTATCGGTACAGAACGTATCGGTACAGAACGTATCGAGCGTCCGGATCGTGACCAGAACCGCGGACGCGGTCGCGATGGCCGGGACGGTGGGCGGGACGGTGGGCGGGGTCGAGGTCGTGATCGCCGCGAACCCTTGGTCGTTCAAGCTGCCGCAGATGCCCCTGCCCTCAA
Organism: uncultured Bryobacter sp.; assembly: GCA_964653845.1. GTDB lineage: Bacteria > Acidobacteriota > Terriglobia > Bryobacterales > Bryobacteraceae > Bryobacter. The sequence goes on along the minus strand of CAZZGS010000013.1, from coordinate 16,858 downwards.
TGCTCCCGTCGCTGCTGCTGCGATAGATGCTCCGCGAGTCGTAGTCGAACGACCAGCCTCGGGCGATGCCGAAGATCCGCGCCGTGGCAACCGCCGCCGTCGTCGCGGTCGTTCCGCTCAAGGAGGCAACTTCCCTGAATCGAAGTTCGCCGATGCAACTGAAGAAGAGGAAGCAGTGACCGATGAGCTCGAATCGGTCATCGAAGCGCAAGAAAATGTCGCTGCGCCTTCGATGCCTATTCTGCTTCCCGGCGAGACTCTCTCGAAGTACAGAGGCCGGCCTGCAGAAGTTGCTGCGTCCTTTGAGGATGAGGTCGAAGTTGAAGCCGATGAAGTAGACGAACCCGAGATTGCTTTTGAGGCTATCGCTGAAATCCATGAAGCGCCAGTCACCCCTCTCAAAGCAATCACCCCTGAGTTCATTGCTGAGCGGCTTGAAGACGAAGTGCTCGAAGAAGTAAAAGAACACCTCGCTGAAATGGCCAAGGAGAACGAAGAGCAGCGAGACTTCGAAGAAGCCGAGCGCTTGGTCTATCAAGACAAAGAGAACGCCGAGGCAGAAGCTGCCATCGCTGCATCTGCCCAGTTGGACAACCAGGATTTAGATGTTTCTGACGATCAGGACTCCGATGATGACAACGACGATGAGGGCGAGGATGATGCCGAGACCTCAGTTTCGCTCGAATCGATTGCGACTGAAGGTGATGAAGCTCAGGCACTAGCCGAGGGCGAATCTCCGGATTCCGATGCTGATGGTGTTCTCCCATCGCTTGGCTATTCAGCTCACTTGCGCCAGACCGACCAGCGCTTCCTGCAGCAAAGAGCTCCACAAGAAGGCGGCGAAGGGCAAGAGAGAGGCGGCAGACGTCGGCGCAGGGGTGGCAGGGGCAGAGACCGCGCGGCTGCACCGGAGACCACTGCAGGCGCAATAGAAGCCCCAGTGGCAGTCGAAGGAGAAGCAGCCGTAGTTCCCCCTGTAGAAGCTCAAAGAG
>CAZZGS010000013.1:15068-15856 GCA_964653845.1 uncultured Bryobacter sp. | reverse complement strand
CGCGACGGACGCAACCGCCGTGACCGTGGGGATCGATCTGAGCCACGCGGCGAGCGAACGGCAACCGATCGAAGCGATCGACCGGAGCGCTCCGCAGATCGAAACGACCGTCCAGACCGTGAGCGCCGTCCGCAGCCCTCTATCACTGAGCTCCTCAAAGAAGGCCAGGAAATCCTGGTCCAGATCGCAAAAGAGCCGCTTGGACAAAAGGGGGCGCGAATCACATCGCACATCGCCCTTCCAGGCCGCTACTGCGTCTATATGCCCACCGTCGACCATACGGGTGTTTCCCGCAAGATCGCCTCAGACGAAGAGCGTCTGCGCTTGAAGCGTATTCTTCAGAGCCGTAAAGAGGGAATCCCTGGCGGGTTTATCATCCGCACTGCGGGAGAAGGCCGGACTGAAGAAGAGATCCTCGCCGACATCGAGTTTCTCAGCAACCTCTGGGTTGACATTCGCAAGAAGGCGGAAAGCAAGCCGGCTCCGGCTCTGATCTACCACGACCTCGAAATTGTGGAACGTGTCCTTCGTGATCAGCTGGGCCCCGACTTCAAGTCGATCTGGGTCGACAACGAAGAGATCTACGAGAGCATCCTGCGCTTCCTCGAGCGTTTCCAGCCGATGATGGTTTCTCGTGTCAAAATGTACACGCGCCAAGCCTCCATCTTCGATAACTTTGGAATCACGCAGGAGCTTGAGAAAGCTCTTCGCCCAAAGGTCTGGTTGAAATCGGGTGGTTACATCGTTATCAATCAGACGGAAGCACTCGTTGCCATTGATATCAACAC
>CAZZGS010000013.1:0-15058 GCA_964653845.1 uncultured Bryobacter sp. | reverse complement strand
ACCGGTAAGTTTGTTGGTAAGTCCAATCGACTCGAAGATACCATCGTCAAAACCAACGTCGAGGCCATCCGCGAGATCGTCCGTCAGGTTCGTTTGCGCGACCTCGGCGGCATCATCGTCATCGACTTCATCGATATGGATGAGCGCAAGAATCGCATGAGGGTCATGCAGGCCCTTGAGGAGGCAATGCGTGCCGATCGCGCTCCCTACAAGATTCTGCAGTTTAACGACTTTGGCCTGGTTGCGATCACACGCAAGCGCGTCAAACAGTCGCTTGAGCGCACCCTGTGCGCCCCTTGCCCCTATTGCGAAGGCTCAGCATACGTCAAGAGCGTGCAGACTGTCGTCGGTGAAATCCTCAACGAAGCCAAGAAATTGGCCCGGGCGCTGGAAGACTCCAAGGACGTCCTGCTCCGGGTGAACCCCGAAGTAGCAAAGGTCTTCAAGTCTTCCGACAACCAGTACCTCGAAGAACTCGAAGAAATTGTTGGCCGGCCTGTAATGGTGGTTTCTGATGGCTTGATTCATCAGGAAAAATTTGATCTGGCCTAGCGTTTAATTCCCTGCATGCCATGCGATATCAACTTATCCTGGTAGTTGCTCTGATATTGAAGACGAAAAGCTCCGCACAGGAGCTTTTCGTCTTTTCAGACCTTGCCCTCTTCGCTCAGAAGGATCTCTCGAAGATCGATTGCGATTCACTGCTGGCATCCAAAGAGTACGAGGTTTTGTCTCCCGCCCTCGAGCGAGGCGATTTCCTGACTCTGTTGGTAGTTGTGAAACATCTGGCAGGCCAGGCTTTTGTGCTGGAGACCGGGCAGTATCCGCCTGGAGCACTTTCTCTTCGCAGCTTCCGGCTCTTCCCGGGCACTGACACTCCACTTGAACTCACCAGAGTTTCAAACTCGCTTCGCGGACGGATCGGCGAAAACCAGCGCTGCGCTATTTTCATTCTTGATGCCGAGGTGCCAAGAAATATTTCCGAAGGCCGTCTGAAGTTGGAACCGGCCCTCTGGGTTCCCGGCTCCGTCTCGCAAAATGGCTGGCTGCGTTACCCGATGGAAATAAGAGTTATGCAAAAGGAAGCAGCTCCATTCGAAATCCAGCCAACTTGCACCGCATCGAAACTCACACTGGATCATCTTCTGATCCGCAACCTCAGTCGCGAAGGGTTGGACTGTCTCAGCTTGAGTGAGCACAGAACCGATACTCAATACATACTCGGCCAACGTCGTTTGAGAGGAAAAAACAAGTAGCAAGTGACCGATTTGCTACAATAGAAGAAATAGGCTGGAGAGGTGGCCGAGCGGTTTAAGGCGCACGCTTGGAAAGCGTGTGTACAGGAAACTGTACCGAGGGTTCGAATCCCTCCTTCTCCGCCATTCCCAAATTCTAACTGCCGATCTGCAGTTCTTTTCTCCCCACAATTTCAATCCCAAAGCCTTCAAGCCCTACTGCCTTCAGCGGCGAGTTTGTCAGCAACTCAATCCTCTTCAAATTCAGATCTCGCAAAATCTGGGCACCAATCCCAACCTGATGCTGCATCTTCGGTTCTCCCTCGGGACGCTGAAGGTTCCTCGCGTGCACCTGAAGTCGGTTCGTTGACCCTTCAGTGCATCGCAATCGGTCTTGATTCCCGTGGTGTAAATAAACAAGCACGCCACGTCCTGTCTCTGCGATCAACCTCATGGAGGCGTCCAGCAGAGCGCGGCAATCACAGGCTCGGCTCCCAAAGAGGTCACCAAAAGGACAATGTGAGTGCATCCTTACCAAGACTGATTCGTCCCCGCTAATATCGCCACATACGAGTGCCGAATGCATCTCCCGGTCAAGCGTGTTCTCATAGACGACCATCTGCATTGGGCCCTGTGCAGTATCGATCAAGCCACTGCTATGCCGGAGAACATGACTCTCGTTTTTCAGACGGTAGCGAATCAAGTCGGCCACCGATATCAGTTTTAAATCGTGCTGCTTACAGTACCCGGTCAGTTCAGGTACCCGGGCCATAGAGCCGTCTTCATTCATGATTTCGCAGATGACGCCCGCCGGCTTTCTTCCCGCGAGCTTTGCCAAATCGACAGCTGCCTCTGTCTGCCCTGCTCGAACAAGAACACCCCCACTCTGTGCTCTAAGCGGGAACACATGACCGGGGCGTGCCAAATCTTCCGGTCGCGTTCGGTCCTCCACGCACACTTGGATGGTGTGCGATCGATCCGCAGCGCTGATTCCGGTAGTCACACCCAGCTTCGCATCGATTGATTCCGTAAATGCTGTCCCAAAGTTTGACGTGTTGATGCGTGACATTAGCGGCAAGTTCAACCGGTCGCAAAGCTCTGGTGCCATCGCCAGACACACCAGGCCACGGCCATGCACTGCCATGAAATTGATCAAATCTGGCGTCACCGCGTCTGCCGCGAGAGTGAGGTCACCCTCATTCTCACGATCTTCGTCGTCTACAATTACAACCATTTTCCCGGCACGAAAATCCGCGATTGCGGACTCAATTGAATCGAATGGCATAGTCTCCTCCATTGTCGCTGACAACGCCCCAAGAAGCCTGGAAAATCGACTCTCTCTTGTCTTCCGGCGCGATCTCAAGAGGTGTCGAGTTAGAATTCACCTTCCGTGGTCCAAATTCCTGGCTCAAGGCCCAATTGACAGGGTGAAATCAATTCTCAACAAGCGGCCAGAAGCTGTTCACAAGTATTTTTCAACTCTATTTGCTTTCTTATCAATAAAAAATGGCCGATTTGAAATTTCTTCGAACCTGCTCGTGACTAATCTCTGTGTGGGGTAAGTGCCCTGAAGACATTGAACTAACAGAAAGTTACGAAGCGCCTGTTTCGTATTCGAGAAGAAATGAACTTGACGCAAATTACCGATGCAATCCAGCCGCATCCAGACTATCGGGCATGGCTCGCCAGCCTTGAGATGTATCGCGACCTCTATTCAGGAGGCGCACAGATGAAGTCGAAAGCCAGTAGCTACTTGTATCGCCGCCACCGCGAGCCTGCTGAGGTTTACCAGGAGAGAGTAAGCCGGGCTTTCTATGAAAACTATATGGGGTCGATTATCGACTGGTACGCCTCAACCCTTTTCCGCAGAGAACCGATTCTGACCGTTGAAGATACAAACCGCCGTAGCAGTAAGTACTACTTCGAGTTCTTTGAAGATTGTGACGGCAATGGCTCAAATATCACGGATTTCCTTCGCAAGCGCTTTATCGATGCATTGGTTTTTGGGAAGTCATTTATCGCTTTGGAGTTTCCAAAGCGGGAGGCCAGCTTTAGTAGCCGGCTCGAGGAAGAAGCATTGGGAGTCGACAAAGGCTATCTAACTGCTATCCACCCAACGGATGTCGTCAACTGGGAATACTCGCAAGATGGCAAATTGACTTTGCTGTGTGTGAGACTTCAGGGGCCAAAATCAGCCGGTTCATTCGATTTCAATAAAGATACCTCCCGCTATCTGATCTACACCGAAACCGAGTATTTCATCGTCGAGGAAGATCCAGCTGAAGACAAAGTAATTCGCTTGATCGAACAGGGTCTGCACTCTTGCTCTTCAGAGATGCGGCTTCCTGTTTTTGACATCACCCTCAGCGATGGACTGTGGCTGATGAACAAAGCCGCACATCTTCAACTCGAGCATTACAACAAATCCAATTCCTTGTCCTGGTCCGTCGGCATGGCGCTCTATGCCACTCCAGTCGTTTATAGCAAGAAAGATTGGTCGACCATTCTTGGCGAATCTTACTATATCCATCTCGACCCCGAAGACAAGTTCGGCTGGACCGAGCCTGAAGGCAACGTCTATCGAATCGCCATGGAGAACCTGGCTCGGCTGCAGGAAGAAATCTACCGTACTTGCTATCTCATGGGCCAATCGAGAAGTTGGCTCTCTGGGTCTGCCCAGGTTAGTGGCAACAGCAAGCGAGCGGATTACCAAATTACTCAGGAAGTGCTCCGGGCCTACGGCGACACCGTCAAGGACACTCTGAAACGACTTTTGCAGACACTGATTCGTGTCCGCAAAGATGACCTCCGAATTTCCGTTTCTGGTCTCGACGAATTCGAGGTCGGGGAATTCAATGAAGAACTCGATGAAGCGCAAAAGTTGCTGAATCTTGGTATCGACTCAAAGACTTTCCGCAAGCAGGCTTTCAAAAAGCTGGCTTTCAAGTTTCTTGCGGATATCAATGAAACCACCAAAGCGAACATTGCCGCTGAAATCGAAGAACAGATCGACAAAGGAGATGCAAAATGAATTCAAATCCGGAATCAGAATCGCAAAACACCACTGGGGACCTGAAAAAACTTGTCCATGAGGTGTTTGAAGAATTTCACAACGTTCAGTCGAAACGAACGGAACCGGCCTATAAGGCTGAACTCGAGGAAGAACGCCGCAAGCGGGAATCCATGGAAAAGCGCCTCAATGAATTGGTGGACGAGAACCGTCGTACCAAGGCCAAGGCTGAATCCATGGAGCGCGAATCCTTGATTCGCAATGAACTTCAGCGCTTGGGCGTGGCCAAAGTGGACCTCGCGTTCAAGGCGGTAAAAGATGACATTCATCGGGACAATGATGGCTCCCTGCATGGTCGCGGCACAGACGGAAATGTGCCGGTGCAGGAATTCTTGCGTAAGTTCGTGGACGAAAATCCAGAACTTCTCCCGGCACGAAATTTGGGTGGCAGCGGAACGTCTTCGGCCGGCCGCGGTGCCCAAAACTCCCCTGGTATTGATCTGGATTCGATCAAGCCAGGAATGAGCAAAGAAGATTTGGCCCGAGTGCGCAAAGAAATTGCGCGCGTAGCTGGCCTGATGGTCGATTAAAAAAATCAAAAAGGAATATAAATGCCTTCTATTACTTCTGCGAATCTCGCAAACGCGATTGTGAAACTTGTTGCAGCCGATGCGCTGCCTGCCTTGATGGGCAACCTCGTGATGGGCAATCTTGTCAATCGCGATTTCGAACCGACTCTGGCCAAGGCCGGGGATACCGTGAACGTACCCGTTCCTCCTTCGCTCGTTGCCAACAACATTGCTGACGGCGGTTCGGTCATCACCCAGAACCCCAACCTTGGCAATGCACAGATTGTGCTGAATACACATGCTGAAGCTACCTTTCAGATCCCTGATGTCACCAAGATTGTTGCCGTCCCGGATCTTCTGAAGCTCTACATGGAACCTGCGATCGTTGCCCTTGCCGAGAAAGTCGAAAGCGATTTGCTGGCTCTGGCGAGTTCGTTCACCTCCAACACGGCTTTGGGTGCTGCGTCCACTCCGCTGACCGAACAGATCGTTGATGACGCTGAAACCGCTCTCTTCAATGCCAGGGTACCTGCCAGCATGCAAAAATATCTGGTTGTGGATGCGGCGGGCTACTCTGCTCTTCGTCAGAATCCCCGTTTCAGCGAATATTCCAAAGCTGGTGAAGCTGGTCTGAAGGCCTTGATTGATGGCAACATCGGTCGCCTGAAGGATTTCTACGTCTTCCGCTCACAGTTTGTCCGCAAGTCTGGAACTCCTCTTACAACCTTCAATTTGGCCTTCGCTAAGAATGCTCTCGGCCTGGCCGTTCGCCGTCTCCCGCAGCCTCTGCCGGGCACCGGCGCAATCGCTGAATATGCCGAACTTGGCAACTTTGGCGTGCGAGTGGTCATGAGCTACCAGCCCGATACTTTGTCGCAGCAGTTCACTGTTGACATCCTTTACGGTGCTGGTGTTCTCCGCAATAACCACGCCGTTCAGGTTCGCAGCTAGTCTGTTCGAGCTGATAAACGAAAGGGTCGGTGCTCTCTTCGAGCACTGGCCCTTTTCAAGTTTTAATTCACGAAATAGAGCAAAAGATCATGGCCCTACTCAAAGATCAACCCATCAGCTGTTTGGCGGAATGGATGGCCTACGACTCAAAGTTATCCATCCTCTCTGAACAGGAATCAACATCCATAGAGGCGAAGTCGCGCCTCGCACAAAATGAAATTGAAACGCAGGTCACGAGCTTTTTGCTTCGCCATAGTGGCTTAAGTGAAAACGCAGCTCGCCAGAGCCTAGACAAAGTGGTCGTCACCGAAGCACTCTCGCGTTGGCACAGTATGTTGACGCTCAGTCTCTTCTACATCGACTTGGCCTCACTTCAAAACAGCACTCTTCATAGAGATCAATCCCAATGTTTCGACCTTAAGGCAAAGGCTGCAATGGACCAACTTTTTGAAACTGGCCTCGGTATCGTCAACCTGCCAATACCCAAAGCACCCATACCGTTTATCGTTTCCAACCCTGGGACGGGTGAACCGCGAATCTTGAGAGGCCGCATCCGCTTTCAGGATGTCGATGGCGCTCTAGGCGCTCCCAGTTCGGAGTTTGTTCTCGACATGTCTTCTGGAGAGTCTATGGAGTTGAGCGTCGAGAATTTGCCATCCCGCGTTGCCGGGTGGCTGCTCTATCTCGGTGAGTCCTCCGAGCCTCTATACAAATCAATGCCCACTCCGATTAGTGCTGGACTTCCGTTTCTGGTCACTGCCGGTCTGCCTCCGGTCAACGCCGAAGAGATCACCAAGCCCTCACAGCTTCCAGATCGATTCGTGCGCTATTCCACCGAGTTGTGGAGGTAGTTGCAATGAACTTGTCAAGCAAAGCTGTAATTGCAGCACAGGATATCCTCGCTGGCGACTCAGGCCTCAAGGTGAGCGTCGAAGCAATACAGGAACTTCGCGGGGACCTTGCTAAAGAAGCCCGATTCCAGGTGGACACCGATCACTGGAATCAGAAGATGTCGGAGCGCATCCCCGCTAACCGCAACCCGAAGATTTCTGTCTCGCTCGTCAAGCTACACCGCGGGCAGAAAGAAAAACTGGCTGAGTTTACAGCCCTCGCGACTCTGCAGCTTGAGTTGTCCTCAACTCACGAACGTGCAGATTCGCTTCAGGGCCTCATCAGCGACTATGTCGATGCTCTCTGCGATGTGCTCAATCGCAACCAGGGCCTCTGGGGCAAAGGCGTTTATTATGCCGGCGGCTTCGATGTCGACGTTGCGCCCATCTCCAAGGGCGGCCTCAATTTCGTGCAGAGCGCCACGATCTCAATTGAAATTCATCTCTGGCAGGAATAACCATGGCTAACGAATACATCGCATCTCTATCGAATCGAATCTTCATCAAGTCGGAAATCGATTCGCCGACTCTCAACAACATGGCCGAGGCCGAAATCGCCCCGATCACTTTATTTGAACTTTCAAGCAATCGAAAGCAACTCTACCGCAGAGACAAAACAGGATTTCGTTCTGAATCCCCCGTAATGGGGCCGCAACGGGAATTGATTGAATTCAATCTCGAGAGCTATGGAACAGGCTGGGCAGGTGGCAGCTCCAAGCCGGCGATTGCTCCGATTCTCGAGAGTGGTCTCTGCCAAAGTGCAGCACTCACCCCTTCCCTCGCTGTCCAATCCAGTGCCGGCACTTCGATCACTCTTCAGGCTGACGCTTCGCTTCAAATTGGCATGGGGCTATCGTTCGGATCAGAAATCCGCTTCATTGAATCGATTTCTGGCCCTCGCGATTTCACCCTCAACGCCGCGTTCTCGGTCCAGCTTGCCTCAGGGGCTCAACTCGATGGCTGCGCCAACTTGTCACTTGGCGAGAGCGTCAACCCGATGTCGATTCTCGACTCATGGGCCCCTTCCCAGTCGATCCAGCGTTTTGTAACTGGCGCTGTCACCGATTTGCTCAAGGTCAGCATCAACAACGATTTCCTTGAGATCTCAGCCAAGGGCTATGCTCGCAACCTCTATGACAATGTCAGCGGAATCGGCGGCTCCGAGTTTCAGTTCCCTGCGACTCCAACCAATTCTTCAGCTCTCGGAAACTCGCCCATAGCCGGCCACCTCGGGCAAGCCTTCATCGGCGTTCCCGCTGCCCGGCTCTGTACGCTCACTCAAGCGGAACTTCGCATCGATAACAACATTGAGCCACGCACCGATGAATTTGGTTGCTTCTCGACCAAAGCCTTCGTCCTGGGTCGACGCAAAGTTTCGTTAGATCTCACGATCTTCGAACGCAACGATGAACTGAGCCAGGCTCTATACGCAAAGGCAGTCAACAACGAACCGGTTCCGGTCATGCTTCAGATGGGCAATCAGCCTGGCTCGATGTTTGCGATCTACTTACCGTCAGTTCTATTCCCGGTTCCTGCTTTTAGTGATGCCCAGCCACGTCTCTTGTGGCAGTTCCGTAATGCGATCGCCATGGGTCTTCAGAACGATGAAGTCTTCATCGCCTTGAGATAAATCATGGACCTCAAATACGAGCGGGAGTTCGACTCTGCTTCAACGCCGGGCTTCCGCTTCATTGTAAAAAGATTGTCCTTGTCTCATCGCATTCTATTTCTGGCTGACAACCATGACCTGATGCAACGTGTAAAGTTCTACAGTGCCGCATCCAGTTCTGACACTGAAGCGCGATTGTCGCTCGCAGATCTCGAACTCGAACTCAGCCGTCGTCTTCTCGAAAAGTGCCTCATGGCGATCAGCACTGGTGTCGACTTCAAGCCAGCTGGCTCTGATGAAATCGCTTGGCTTCTGCGAATGGCCCCGACAGAGCTTTGCGTTGAAGTGCTCACTAGAGTCAGCGATGAAATATCGCTTTCCGGGCAGCGACGAAAAAACTAACTGCCGCCTTCCAATACCTCTCCTCCGCGTCCCGGTGGGAGTGCGGCTCATGCAGGGACCGCGGACTTGAAACCGCCAGAGCATGCGGCTTCTTAAATTGCCAGCCATCGGAAACGCCAGTTTGGGCGGGAAAAAGTGAAGTCTTCTTTCAGTGTCCCGAAAGCGTCCTCGACGGCGATGCTGCTTACTGGATCACACTCGAACGCTGGTGCCGCCTAATGGAGCCCAGCCGCTTTCTCGACTTTCCCGCCGTCGATTGCGACGCCATCAATGCCATACAGGCAATAGAAAAGGAATCATGACATGAACCAGGAATCGAACAAGGATCGCGCTGGAGCCAACCCGGCTACCGTCGGCGATGTGCTCTCCAATATGTTCCAGCAACTCAACACAAGCAACTCGAGCATCGTAGGGCAGATCCGCGATATTGGCGCGGCCACTACATCGAATCTCGATCGCATCGGCCAGACTTTGACGCCTTCTGCTTCAGCCGTTACCTCAAGCTCGACTGGAAAAGATTTGTTGAATGCCATCAATCCGATCAGCAACTCAAAGGGAACAAACATTCTTACGAGTCTTTTCCTCGGCCCGCTATGGAAGGGCCTATTCAGCCTCTTTGGCGGCGGGGGCGGGGAACAGGAAGCTGTTCCTCTCACCAGGTTCAACTTTCCTGACCAGGCAAGAACCGGCCTTGCTGCCTCGCTACGCTCAGATGGCCAGTTCACTGGCGTTAGAACGAACGCCTTTGGCTTGACTCAAGCTGCACCAGTTTCGCAGCCCTCAATACAGATTTCCATCCAGGCCTTGGACGCTCGTTCCATCCTCGATCGCAGCGATGACATTGCTGCTGCCCTGAAGCAGGCCATGCTTTCAAACCACGAAATCAATGACAACCTGAACGAGATTTAGCCATGGACTTCCCGATCCTGATATCCGGCGAGCAAGTACAGTCGAGTGCGATTCGATCCGAGCCGGCACAACACATAGAACACTTCTTTGAAGGCGATTCCCGCCAGGCCCAGCTTCGCACTAATGCCGATCGCAAGACTTGGCGGCTCACCTACCAGAATCTGATCGGTGAAGAAGCCATGCGCCTGCGGGCTTTTTTTGAAGGGCTCGCCGTAGAAGAGGAATTCTCTTTCACCGATCCTTGGACAGGCACCGCCTATCCTAATTGCCGAATCTCAAATCCCCGGCTTCAAATGGCTTGTGACAAAGATGGCCGCTTCTCAGCCCAACTGGAGATTGAACATGCCCGCTAACCCAATTCGATTCCCCGCGCTCGACACCGGGATTCTAGCTCATCTGCCGGTTGAGCTCTCGATTGAAAAAATGACTCGCGCCACTCGCTTCCCCGACGGCAGTCTTCTCTTTGCAGCCAACGAAGCCAGGACTCGCTACAGTTGGTTGCTTCGCTATGAAAACTTGAACCCGCAGGAGTGGGAACGCATGCTCGACTTCATTGCCGCAACTCAGCGCGGAGCCGCATCATTCACCTTTTACGACCCGATTGGCAACCTCCTCGCGCATTCATCCAATTTGGAAGACTCCGTTTGGCTGGCCCCGCCCGGTCTGACGGTTGATCCGATCGTGGAAATCGGTCAACCGAATGCCTTTATCCTTACTAATCCCACAGCCCAGCCGCTTGCCCTCTCGCAGTCGATTTCCTTGGCCGGCCCTTTCACTACATGCTTCAGCATTCGAGCGAAGTGGGCAGGTGGAGCGAACTTCTCACTCGGCCTCTCGGATGCGGTCCAATCCGCATCTGTGCCCCGTACCGCAGTGTCCTGGGCTCGTCACCATGTTCGACTTATCTCTTCAGGCGCACCTGAGACGCGCATGGCCAGTATCGTCGTCCCACCTACAACGCAGATCATCGTCGCCGCACCACAGCTTGAGATTGCGGCTAGTCCCGGTGCACCGCTTGAGACTGGATCTCAAAGTGGAGTTTTCTCGAATTCCTGGCTAGTCCAGAAGAGTTTCGATAGTCAATCCGTTGCGCCAGGTGCGCATTCCATCACCCTAAGAATTGAGAGCGTGCGATAGCCATGAGCCTCTTTGAATTGAAAGAACAATCTGTCGTACCTGCCACAGCGCTTCTATGTGAAGTCACTCTGGCCGATGACTCTAAACGCTACTGGGCCTCAGCTCGTTGCCAGGATGGGGCAAACAATTATCAGGCCCGCATTCAGTCCGACCAGCTCAACTCCTGGAAGCTCACAAGTGATGTCTCAAGTGAAAATTCGGGCCAAGTCTCTGTCGTGTTTGCAGACAATGATGGTGCAATCGCTCAGCTTTTCCAGACTGGCAAATTGATCGGCGCAAGAGTCCGCTTTGCTGCCGCAGTGCTGAATGCTTCCACCGTTGAAAGCAAGACCGTACTCCTTACGGGTCTTCTCGATACCGTCAGTGAATTGGATGGAAAATCAGCCCGTCTCAACGTTCTCAGCAGGCTAAGTTCGATTCGTGCCAATTTCCCCCCCATGCGCATCCAGCGCCAATGTTCATGGGCCTTCCCTTCGAACTCCGATGAGCGCGATCTCGCTCTCAGCTCTGGCGAAGATGGCCGTTACACTCCAGTCTTCCGTTGTGGTTACTCTCCAGACAAAGCAGGTGGAGTAGGCAATTTCGACGGCACCCTTCCATTCACCTCCTGCGACTACACACGCAATAGTTGCGAACAGCGTGGCATGTTCTCTAAGGACAGCGCGAACCGCACTACCCAACGCTTCAGCGGCATCGAATTTGTTCCTCCATCGATTCTTGTACGCGGCCATGGCGAGTCCTCAGGTCGCATCTCCAACCTCGTCAGCCTGGACACTCGCTTTAACGATGTCGTACCCGCAGTCTACGGAACCGGATGGCTGCAGGCACCTGTTGTCTTCTCACGTAACGATGGAAACCTGACCCGCTGCGAAGTCCTGCTCGGCCTCGGTGAGATTGACAGCGTCATCAAGGTTGTCGCTGATGGATTCGAAATTCCCGAAGGCATTACTGGGCAGAACATGACTGGCACCGGCTGGTTCAACCTCGTCAGCAAGGGCAATCGCACGGGTGCGCTCAATCTTGGCTTGACAGATGCATCTGCAAACCCGGTTGGCGATCCGTATGCCAGCATGGCCTACCTCAACCTGGTTTTGCCGAACCGAATCAATGACGGGAAGAAGAGCCCAAAAGTCGAGGTACTGATCAAGGGGATCAAAGTCCCAGTTCTCGATTCTGCAGGCGCCTTGGTCTCTTCAGATTGGTCTTCTAATCCCGCCTGGATCCTCTGCGATATCCTCCGCCGCACAGGCTGGAAACTAGATGAATTCGATCTGGCCTCCTTCGTTTCGGCCGCGCAATTCTGCAATGAACTCGTCGACGCCCGCGATGCCAACGGCACCCTCCGGCAAGTCCGTCGTTTTGAAACCAGCCTCGTGTTGAAGCGCCGTTACAGTGTTGGAGAGCTGCTGCGATCGCTCCGCATCGGTTCGCTTCTCTTTCTTTACTTCCAACCCGATGGAAAACTTGCCATCCGGCCAGAAACCACGATCGCTCAACAGCAGCCAACCAAGCCAGCCGGCAGCAATGCCAATTCCGCGCTCAATAGCGGCTGGCCCACTTACGAATTCGGCGATGGCATGAACCAGACCACTGGCATCCTCTTAAGATCCAACATGGAGCCTGACTTCCGCATCTACTCAAAGCCAAGTCAGGATTCTCCGAATCGTGTCAGTTTTGAAATTCAGGATTCTCTCAACGAGTTCCAGCAAGACAGCATCTCCATCGCCGACACCGATGACATTCGTCTCCGTCGACAAGAGATCGCTCAGGCCTTGGCTGCCGTTGGCGTGCCCAACTTCCCGCAGGCCCAGCGCATCTGTCAAACCTGGCTCAACAAGTCAATCGCCGGTAACGTCTATCTGGAATTCCGCACCTCTGTGCGTGGCTTCCATATTAGACCGGGCGATCTCATTGCTCTCAGCTACCAGCGCTACGGCTTCGATCGCACGATTTTCCGCGTCCTCGAATTCCAGTTCTCACCTCGCCTCGATGTAATGAAAGTAATCTGCCAACTGCATCAGGATCACTGGTATTCCGACAATGCGCAGATTCGCTATGACCGCTCTCGCATCTTCGCCTGGCGCACCGGCGCTGCTCGAGCAGTATGCGGCACGCTGCTTGATGCTGGGCAAGTCCGCTTTGATGCTTCTGAGCAATTGGCCGTCGACTCAGATGGTGTCCAAAAGTGCGCTCTCAGGATCCCCTTCCGTAAACCTCAGCCTGAACTGGGCGCCTCTGGCGGCGTCCCTCTGGTCAGCTTCGCCTACACGGTGCAATCCACCGGTGGTACTTTGCCCCAGGGCTCATATTTCTATGGCCTCACCACCATTGATTCCGGTGGCATCGAAAGCGGCCTCTCAAGCCTGATCCCTGTTCGAATCGGCGGCTTCACTTCGACCAACCAAGTCACCCTGAGCGGAATCAGTGTCTCTTCTTCCGCTGTCAGTCTGAACTTGTACCGCGGAGATTCACCACACCGCTTGCTTCGAATTGCAACTGGGCTAACTGTGGCAAACACCATCTCTGATACTGGTGCAGCCCCAGCGGCGCAGATCCCGCCCGACTCTAACTACAGCAGGTTAAGATCCTGGTTCAGGCAGACCTTTCTGGTGGACCAGACTCCAACCTCGTGGACATCAACTTCCATCACTCGCACTGCTCTCAATCTGGTTATCGATCGATGGATTGGCAAGAAACTTGTCATTCGCTCCGGGACGGGCATGGGGCAGGAACGCGTCATAACCGCCAACACGGCTGAGACGATCACGATTGAAAAAACATGGGATGTCATCCCCAATGCCACCTCCAAGTTTGCAATTGTGGAAACAACATGGGCTTTAGCCGCAGAATCCGATACCGATCTCATCACCGTGATGTTGCCGCTATTCACCGCATCGACCTTCGAGATAAGCCTTCGATCCGTCGGCAAAGACAATCTCGAACTCGACCAATTGGAATCTCCCTCACTGCAGTGGCAGGTCGGAGTCGGTTCTACTTCCGGCTCAGACAGCGGCGTCCCCGCGACCCCGGCCTTCGGCTTCGCATTAATTGAAGAAGGCACAGTCTCAATCGGCGGCATCGGCTTCAGTGTCCTCGAAAACCTCAGTTCAGTTTACGTTGGCCAACTAGGTATTCTCTTCTGGGATGAACTCACAGGTCCTACCCCGGTCAGCCTCGGTGCCGCCCTCTTGTCCTCAGCCACCAACGTTACACTCAACGGCTTGAGCGTAAATCTCCCGCAAGGCTCTCTTTTCCAGATCGAAGAAGAGATCTTCGTGACTACCGGCAATCCGGTGAGTGGGAATATCTATCCAGTACTTCGAGGCCGCTATCAAACGGCAGCGGCTGCTCATGCCTCGGCTAAACCGGTATTCGTGCTTACCAGGCGTGACATGACGATTCCCTTCGTCCCTGGCTACTTCAGTTCAACGGCAGCAGTTGGCTTCCGCTACAACTTCAGACTCCCCAACGTCCGCATCTCTGGCGCCGACTTCACGCTTTACAATCGAGTCGGCGCAAGCGCCCGATCCGAAGAAAGCTATACCGGCGTAACCAGTTTTGGCGTTCGCACTCTGTCTGGTGGTCAGATCACCATGAACGTCCAGGGCTATCTCGCCATCGAAGCTTCCGCAGGCAACAGCTACATCGTAGACCGCACAACGGTTGTTCGCGATGTCTCAGCCTACGTCCAGGAAGCGCCAGTCGGCGACGATATCGAGATCCTGGTTCGAGTCAACGGTAACCCATACTGTGACCTGACAATCCCTGCCGGCAGCAACGTCGCGACAACGGTTAGCAAGTTCAACACTCAAGCCTTGCCACAAGGCGCCAAGATCTCCTTCGACATCCTGAACGTCCCCTCAGCCGCACTGGGAACCCCTGGGCGCGACCTCACAGTCCTGCTTCAAATCTGACCTCAGCGCCTCTGCCCGATACTAGGAAGCGTGATCTCTGTTCAGAATGTATCCAAGCGATATATCACGCAGCCTGGCTTCTGGCGCGGTCGTAGCCCGCATGAAGCCGAGGCCCAGAATGAATTCTGGGCCTTGCACAACGTATCTTTCGATGTCCCGCGTGGCGAGGTCTTTGGCCTCGTCGGTCCCAATGGCGCCGGCAAATCAACCCTCCTACAAATCCTCGCTGGCATCCTCCAACCCACCGAAGGCCGCGTCCTCACCCAGGGTCGAATCAGTGCCCTCCTAGAACTCGGTGCCGGCTTCAACCTCCAATTCACAGGGCGTGAAAACGTCCGCCTTAACGCCGAACTCCTCGGTCTCTCCCGCAAAGAAATCGACGCCGCCATCCCCGAAGTCGAATCCTTCGCCGAACTCGGCCGTTTCTTCGAT